>JBMFUH010000102.1:0-12040 GCA_049966735.1 Isosphaeraceae bacterium | reverse complement strand
TCGTGCCGGATCGCCGCGAGCAGGTCGTTCCACTCCGCCTGCCACGGGTCGCACGGTTCCCTGTCGGCCTTCCAGGAGATATTGTGCGGTGAGATCCGCTGATCCTTGTACGTATGAACCGTTGCCGCATGAATGTTTCCCGAGAACTGGCCCGCGCACTTCCTGCCGTGGACGTACGTGGCGAACTCGTTGAAGCAGCGGTCTTGATAGCGGCCGATCACGAGGGCCTTGGTACCATCACCGAAGGTGTACTCGACATCGTAGGTGTCGAGGTTCTGACTGCAATTGGTGCTGTACGGCGCGCGACCGCCGACGCCGTGAGCCGACACCGGATAGCTGTCCTTGATCCAGCAGCATTCGTCGATCTGGTGGATGTTCATCTCGATGAACATGCCGGACGACGCCCAGAAGTAGAAGTACGCCGCGCGGATCTGCGCCAGGAGCTCGCCGGGGCCGGGCTTGGCCGGGCCCATCGCTGCTGAGCCGCCCATGCGGTTGGCGCGGATTAGCTCGATCTGGCCCATCGCTCCATCTCGGATTCGGTTGATCAGCGCCTGCCTGGCCACCGAGTGGCGACACATCAGGCCACAGGCCACCTTCACGCCCTTGCGCTTTGCCTCCTCACCCGTCTTGAGCACGTTCTGCACACCGCCGGGGTCGGGGGCGAACGTCTTCTCCATGAAGATGTTGATTCCCTTCCCGACGGCATACGCCATGTGGACTTGACGAAATGCGGCGTGAGTGGTCAAGAGCACCACATCTCCTGGCTTGAGGCAATCGATGGCCTTCTGGAAAGCGTCGAAGCCGAGGAACCGCCGCTCCGGTGGGACGTCGATCAGCCCGCCGAACTGGCCGCTGAGCGACTTGTGGCAACTGTCGATCCGGTCCTGGAACAGGTCGGCCATGGCGACGAGTTTGACGGGCCCGTGAGGCGTCGAGAGCGCATTGGCCACGGCGCCTGTACCGCAGCCGCCACAGCCGACGATCGCCAGTCGGATGGTGTTGTCCTCGGCGGCGTGCACGAGCGGCACGGCAACTCCGGCGAGCGCCGAGGTGGCGGCGACACGCCCCGTTTGCTTGATCAGTTCCCGGCGTGAGGCGGATGCTGGATGGTCCTGTCTCATGGTCACTCCTCAATGTGGGTAAACCGCGGCCACGCAGTTCTTACGAAATCGTGTGCACGCCTGCCCAGTGCGCAGGCGACGTGCCCATAGACCAACCCCAAAACAAGCGCTGTATATTATCTCAGCTCTGTGGTGGTAAGCCAGGATTATCGATATTACTTGCTCATTGCAGAGCCCGGAGATGGTCAAGGATCGTTCGGCCAGAGCCGGAATCGATGATGTGAGCACTGAGTCAGATTCAATCATCTCGATGGGTTGCAAGCCCTTGGCAAGTTTGGGCTTGGACGGGACAGGCCGGATTGATTCAGCCTCAGACAAGCGGAGGGGGTGGGATTCGAACCCACGGGATGGCGGAGCCACCCAACGGTTTTCAAGACCGTCCCAATCGACCACTCTGGCACCCCTCCTGCGATTTCAGATGGCAAATGGCAAATGCCAGATAAACACTCCCCACTAGCAACTAACTACTGCCCCACCTCGTTGATGATGTCTTCGGCCACGTAGATGGGCACGTCCACGGTCACCGCCAGGGCGATGGCATCGCTGGGACGGGAGTCGACCTCGACCAGCTCTCCCTCGTGCCGGATGCGCAGCTTGGCAAAGTAAGTGTGGTCTCGCAGCTCGTTGATGTAGATGTCCCGCAGCTCGCCCCCCATCAGCTCGATCGTGTTGGCCAAGAGATCGTGCGTCAGGGGACGCTGCGCCGGCTGGCTCTTCACGCGCCGGTCGATGCTCGAGGCCTCGAAAATGCCGATCACGATCGGAAACATCCGATCACCATCGACTTCCTTCAAGAAGATGATATGTTGATCGCTGTTCTCGTTGATGATGATCCGCACGAGTTCCATCTGGACCGGCACGGCAGCATTCCTCTTTAAGCTGGCTCGCTTCTGGCTCGTAGTCGAGAAAGCCGTAACACCACGATCATAAAGGGGCTGCGCCGGGGCGTCAACGCACGCCGGGCAGTTCAATGGAACCGTCCCTTCTCCCACTGGGAGAAGGTGCCGCGCAGCGGCGGATGAGGGACGCTGCCGTGGACCGGGAAGGCCCTCGCCCGGCCTTCGGCCAGACTCTCCCGCGGGAGCGGGTTGGAATCCTCAATCCGGGCACTCCCGGGCAATCAGGGCGGCGACCGAGGAATGCTGGGCCACAAGTTCGTTCAGCTTGGTTCGTTGAGACTCGACCACCTCGGTCGGAGCACGCGAGACGAAGGCCTCGTTGGCCAGCTTGGCCTCCAGCGGCCGGATCTGCTTCTCCAGGTCGGCCAAGGCTTTGCGCAGCTTGGCGCACTCGGCCTTCTTGTCGATCAGGCCCTCAAGCGGGAGGATGATCTCGGCGTCGGCCAGGACGGCGACGGCCGCCTCCGCGGGCTTCTGGGCCTGGCTCGTGATCGTCACCGCGCTCGCGCCCGCGAGGCTCTTGAAAAAGGCCTCGCCTTGCTCCAGACGCCGGCCGATCGGTCCATCGGCCACGATGATGGGTTCGACCTTGGCAGCCGGCGGGACATTCCGCTCGGCGCGGAGGTTGCGGATGGCCTGGATCTTCTCCTGCCACTGAATCACCGTGGCGACGGCGTCCTGGCCGGCAATGCCCAGTGGTTTGGGCCAGGCGGCGATGCAAACGCTCGGTTCGGCCTCGCGCGGTTCCGGCAAGCCGCGGCTGGGTGCAAGCTGGCCCAGGGACTGCCAGATCTGTTCAGTCACGAAGGGCATGGTCGGATGGAGCAATCGACAGAGCGTGTCGAGCAACGCCGCGACCACGCGCTGGGCCTCGGGCCGCGTGCCGGGCTCGCGGAGCCTCGTTTTCACGAACTCGACGTACCAGTCGCAGAACTCGCCCCAGGTGAAGTCGCGGAGCCGCCGCGACGCCTCGGCAAACCGGTAGCAGCCCAGGTCGGAGGTTGTCTCGGCGATGGTCTCATCGAGCTTCGAGAGGATCCAGTGGTCCTCGGTGGGCAGGCGATCGAGATCAACCGGTCCGGCCTCGTAGCCTTCCAGGTTCATCATGGCGAACCGGGCCACGTTCCAGAACTTGTTGGCGAAGTTGCGCCCTTGCTCGAACCGCTCGGAGGTGTTGACCGTGCGGCCGTCCTCGAGCTTGAGCTTTTCCACGGGCATCCGCAGGTCCTGGGTCTCGGTCGCGCCGGCGGCGAGGGTGTAGCGCAAGGCGTCGGCACCGTAGATCTCGATGATGTCCGCCGGGTCGACTCCGTTGCCGGCCGACTTGGACATGCGCTGGCCCTTGCCGTCCTGGATCACCGGGTGAATGTAGACGTCGCGGAACGGCACGTCGCCCATGTTGAACTGGCCGAAGATCACCATCCGCGCCACCCAAAGGGTGATGATGTCGCGGGCTGTCGACAGGACCGACGTGGGATAGAACTTGGCCAGCTCGGGAGTCTGCTCGGGCCAGCCCAGGGTCGAGTGGGGCCAGAGGGCCGAGCTGAACCAGGTGTCGAGGACGTCGGGATCGCGCTGGAGCTTGGCGGTCGCCTTGAACGCCTGCGGGGCGTTCTCGAGCAGCGCGTCGTTCTCGAAACAGACGAGCCAGCCGTCATCGGCCGCCTTCCAGCAGACTCCCTCGACACCCGTGAATGCGGTTTCCAGGGCATGAGGATCGCCGTGGTAGTACCAGATCGGGATCTGATGCCCCCACCAGAGCTGTCGGCTGATGCACCAGTCGCGCTTCTCGGACAGCCAGTCGATGTAGCCCTTGGCGTAGCGCTCGGGATGGATCTTCACCCGTCCGCTCCGCACGGCATTGATCGCCTGCTGGGCGAAGCCGGGGGTGCCGTCGGGCTCGTCCGCCATCCGCACGAACCACTGGTCCGAAAGATACGGCTCGATGGGCGTCTTCGACCGGTCGGAATGCTTGAGCGGCACAAGGTGGCTATCGACCCGCTCGAGCAGCCCCTGGGCCTTCAGGTCCTCGAGAACCCGCTTGCGCACGACCAGGCGGTCGAGCCCGGCGTACTGCGGCCCGGCGTGCTCGTTGTAGGTGCCATCGGGATTCAGCAGGTTGATCTCCCGCAGATTGTTGCGCTTGCCGGCCAGGTAGTCGTTCGGATCATGGGCCGGGGTCACCTTCACGCAGCCGGTGCCGAAGGAGGGATCGACGAGCACCGGGTCGGCCACGATTGGAATGCGCCGGTCGGTGAGCGGCAGGTCGACCATCTTGCCGATCAGGTGCTTGTAGCGGGCATCGTCGGGATGAACGGCCACGGCGGTGTCGCCGAGCATCGTCTCGGGGCGCGTGGTCGCGACGTGCAGCACAAGGCCGGAGCCGGAGACGGGATAGCAGATCGTCCAGATGTGACCGGGAACGTCCTCGGTATAGATCTCGTCGTCGGCCACGGCCGTGCGAAGCTGCGTGTCCCAGTTAACCAGCCGCTTGCCGCGGAAGATCTTGCCCGCCTTGAAGAGGTTGAAGAAAGTGCGCCGGACCGCTTTCGAGCAGACCTCGTCGAGGGTGAAGCGGGTGCGGTCCCAGTCGCACGAGCAGCCCATGAGCCGGAGCTGGCCGAGGATTCGCTTCTCGTACTCGTCCTTCCAGGCCCAGATGCGCTCGACGAGCGCGGCGCGGCCGAGGTCGTGGCGGGTCTTCTTCTCCTCCTCGAACAGCCGCTTCTCGACGACGGCCTGGGTGGCGATGCCGGCGTGGTCGGTGCCGGGCATCCAGAGGCAGTCGAATCCTTGCATCCGCCGCCAGCGGATCAGGATGTCTTGCAGGGTGTTGTTGAGCGCATGGCCCAGGTGCAGCGCGCCGGTGACGTTGGGGGGCGGGATCACGATGCAGTACGCGGGCCTGTCGCCGGCCGGGTCGGCGTGGAAGTAGCCCTGCTCCACCCAGAAGTCATACCACCGTGCCTGGGCATCCCTGGGGTCGTATTGCTTGGGAATATCTGCTGTCATGAATCTTCACTTTCGGGATCATTGTCCGACGATGTGGGAGCGGCTTCGACATTCAAAGCACTGGAAGCTTCGATAGGAGGCTGCTCTCAAGATGTTTGTGGGGTAGGTGCATCGAGATTTTCTCAAGCATCGCGAATAATCGCTCACAGTGCGGGGCCTTTCGACGTACAGTTTCTTCATGGAGTCTTTCGAGCAAAGAAAGAGCATGCTTGACTTTATGGTAGGCTTTCTTGGATGGTCCTTTTGTGGCCTCTTGAAGAATCGATAGGAGCTTGTCCTTGTCGATCTCCTCGACGTTGTTGTGCTTTGGTATGGGATTCGGTTTGAAGCCCTTTTGTCCGTAAAAGGCATTGAGAGCTTCGAGGTCCACGATGAACCAAGCCTCCATGGCTTGTGCCATGAGATGACAGTGAATCGTCATTTACTCCTTTGGGCCTCTTCCACCGATCGCGATCGTTTAAGTGTTGCCACGCTGTCTTCGCGACAGGCCCCTCGGCGTCCACCAGGAGCATGTTGAACGAATTCGGGTGGGTCTGAATTGCGGTCTTGAAGGCATCGAACGAAGCGTCTCGGCTACCGCACAGGATAATGTTCCAGTTGATCTGTTTGTTCCGAGCTAATTCCCGAACACGATCGAGGAACTGGCCGAAGCCAGCACGAAGTGAGCGGTCTCCCTCAATATAAATGCGAATCTCCCTCACCAGCGAGTTCCCCCGATCTCACCCATTGTCCAGAGCTGACCGAGTGAGTATTTCTCGAGCCACTGCTCCAGCATTGCTGGATCAAGCCGTCGCAAGTGACTTCCGCCTTCGTCGCGCTCACAAACCAAGACCGCGTCCGGCTTGTCCGAGAGGGATGAGACCAGGGTTTCGGAGTGAGTTGTCACGATGATCTGGGTCCGGCTCGCCGCGTCCACCAGCATCTCCGCTGCTGTCGGGATGATGTCGGGGTGCAAGGACAATTCCGGTTCCTCGAGGCACACCAAGGAGGGTGGCCCGGGGTGGCAGAGGATCGCGATCAGGCAAAGGAAGCGCATGGTCCCTTCGGAGAGACGATTGGCAGGAATCGGACTCGTCAAACCACGCTCGTGAAGGTAAAGCTGCGCCGTGCCTCCTTGTATTTTGACCGTCAGGTCCTCCGCGGCGAAGTAGAATTTCCGCAAGAGCTCGATGATACGAGGCTTGAGACCTCGATGCTGCATGTCATTGATTACCAAGGCCACGTTGCTCGCGTCTTCAAGCAGAAAGTCTCCGGGGAGGTCCGGGCGAACAGGGTTGCGGAGGGCCGAGTTCTTGCTGGTGTTGAAAGCGCCGGAGATGGAGATCCCGCTCGAGTCGGTCTCGTTGAGGTATGTTATTTCGGGATAAACGTCCTTATCAATCTTCTGCGATAGCACGGATTGGTCGGGCTTGAGGTCTTCGCGGCGAATTTGGCGTTCAGATCGGGTAACGTTTCCCGACACTTCGAAGTTCGTCCTGACAGCGAGAACGGGATGTCCCGACTGGTAACGGTAATAGAAAATGGGATCAGGTTTCCGGGCTTTTCCGCGTTCGTCCTCGATCGCTTCGTCCACGAGTTCCGCCCGCTGATTGACCGCGGTGAACGAGAAACGATGGCGGTAGGGCATCCAATCGTCGTCGCCTGAAAAGACCGTCGCGTCGATTTCCGCGATCGGTGTTCCTTCCGCGCCCTTCCAGAGCCACTCGCTGACTCCACCTTGCTCACGCAGGGCCTGTGCGAAGTCTCCTCGGGTTGCTCGCGGCAAGCCGATCGCGCTCACCAGATTCGTCTTGCCCGCGTTGTTGGGGCCGATGCTCACGTTCAAAGGACGCAATTCGACGGTCTCCGCCTCCGGTCCGAACGAGAGGATGTTGCGGAGGCCCAGCGTCCGTATCAGCCTTGGTTCAGTCATCCGCGGGCCTCGAATCGGTTCTTCAAGTTCTGCCAATACTGGATTACCTGGAAATCCTATCGACTCTACCAGGTGGGCAGTTCGTTCGACCCTCCGGGCAGCGCCTGCACCAGGTAGGACATCTGGCCGATGTGGTTGTTCATGTGTGCGGCACAGACGAGGAAGAGACCCAGTCGCGAATGGATCGGCAGGTTGTGCTCGACGCCGACGGCAAAGCCCTGGTCATCGAGCGACTGGAGCGTCCGGACGACCATGGCGACGGCCTCGTGAAACTTGCCCAGAAGCTCGTCCACGGGAGGATGAGCGGGATCGGTAAACTCCTTTTCGCGCTCGCGGACGTAGCCGCTGCCGGCGATGGTCGCGCCGATGTAGTGGTTCAGGTTGCCCGTCAGATGAAGCACCAGATGGCCGATGCTGTTGCCGAAAGGAAACGGCTTCCGCCAGAGCCACTCGGCGGGGGCGGAGCGGACCATCCGGTCCACGCGCTGGGCCATGTGCTCGAAGTAACGAGCGAATTCTTCACGGGTCAAGCGGGCAAAGTCGGATTGGGGCTGGGAAGCGGGCATGGTCCTGCTCCTCTTGAGTTGCTAGTTGCCAGTTACGAGTTTACAACCCACTGCCTGCTGACAACTGACAACTGACAACTAGCAACTGACAACTGGTGGCTGAGCCGCGTCGGTGGATTTCGCCTTGCCGATCGTCCCGGCGTCGAGTGCAAGCTTGTATTCAAAGGCGTCGCTCAAGGCCAGCCAGCTTGCCTCGATCACGTTCTCGGAGACGCCTACGGTGCCCCAGACCGAGTTGTGGTCTCGGCTCTCGATGACCACGCGCACGCGGGCGGCCGTGCCGGCCCGGGCGTTGATCACACGGACCTTGTAGTCGACCAGGTGCATCTCGCGGAGCCGGGGATAATGCCGCTGCAGCGCCTTCCGCAAGGCACCGTCCAGGGCGTTCACCGGGCCGTCTCCCTCGCTGACGGTGTGCTCGAGGTGATCGCCGACCCGCAGCTTGATCGTGGCCTCGGTCAGCGTCTCGCGCCCGTGCTTGCCGGCGACGCTGACGTGGTAGCCCAGATGCTCGAACCAGCCGTTGGGACGATCGGCCAGCCGGTCGATCAGGAGCATGAACGACGCCTCGGCAGCCTCGAACTGGTATCCCTCGTTCTCCAGTTCCTGGACGCGATCGAGCAGCCGGGCGAGGAGCGCCGGGTCCTCGGCCAGACCGTGCTCGGCCAGCTTCTCGGCGATGTTCGACTTGCCGGAAAGCTCGCTGACCAGCACTCGCCGCGCGTTGCCCACGGTCTCGGGATCGATGTGCTCGTAACTGGCGGCAATCTTCCGGACGCCGTGGACGTGCATTCCCCCTTTGTGCGCGAACGCGCTTGCACCCACGAACGGCTGGCCGGGATGGAAGTTCATGTTGGCCGTCTCGTAGACGTAGCGGGAGACTTCGGTCAGGTGAGCGAGCTTGCCGGGCTGAAGAACCTGGTAATCGGGATACTTGATCGCCAGGTTGGCGATCACGCTGCACAGATCGGCATTGCCGCAACGCTCGCCCAGGCCGTTGATCGTCCCCTGCACCTGGCGAACTCCCCGGTTGACGGCGGCCAGGCTGTTGGCGACGGCCAGTTCGCCGTCGTTGTGGGTGTGAATTCCCAGCGGAACCTTGATCTCCCGGATCACCTGCTCGACGGCCTCGGCGATCTGCTCGGGTAACGACCCTCCGTTGGTGTCACAAAGGATGATCCAGGCGGCGCCGGCGTCGGCGGCCTGCTGGAGCGTCCGCAGCGCGTACTCCGGATTTCGCCGGAAGCCGTCGAAGAAGTGTTCGGCGTCGTAGATGATTTCAGGCACCCGCGACGCGCAGAAGGCGATCGAATCGGCGATCATCCGCAGGTTCTCGTCGAGCGAGACGCCGAGGACCTCGGTGACATGCAAATCCCAGGTCTTGCCCACGATGGTGACGACGGGGGTCCGGGCAGACACCAGCGCTTTCATCCCCTGGTCGTTCTCGGCCGCGGTGTCCCGGCGTCTGGTCATGCCAAACGCCGCCACCTTGGCGTGCGTAAGCGGCAGGTCGCCGACGGCCCGGAAATAGGCAGAGTCCTTGGGGTTGGAAAGAGGGTAGCCTCCTTCGATATAGTCGATTCCCAGTTCGTCGAGGCGGGCGGTAATCAGCAACTTGTCCTGGAGTGAGAAGTTGACCCCTTCTCCCTGACTGCCGTCACGCAGGGTTGTATCGTAGATGGCGATTCGCGTCATGAGTCGTCGATGAGCCTGGTTGGTGAAGTAAAGGGGCCACTCGGCCTGTTCGTTCCCAGATTCTACCAAGCCAAGGGCTTCGAATCACGTCAGCCAGACACCCGAAGGTTCGTCCGGTTCACTGGCTGGGCCGAGGAATCGGCACGGCCGGAGTGAGAGTAGAACGGAATCCATTCCGTTCCACTGCCCTCTCCCGCAAGGGGAGCGGGTGAAATAACGACCGGCCAGCCTTTGAGTTGCGTCTAGGCCAGGGGGCATGAACCGTTGCGCATGACCATCAAACGGCTCACGGAATTGATCCGTGAGGAGGCGAGTCGGGGGGAGATTCCGGTCGATCGACCGGCCTACGAGCAGTTTGGCAAAGATCCCGGAGAGCCCATCCTCTACGCGGGTTCGCTCGATGCCCCAGTCGGGTTCCTGGGGCGAGACCTGGGGAAAGAGGAGGTCAAGTTCGGCCAGCCGCTCATCGGCGCCGGCGGGAAACTCGTCCGCCAGGGAATCTTGCGTGCCTGGAACCATCCGGAGACGACGGAGCCCTTGACGCGGACGCAGCTTGAGATCGCTCTTCGCTACGCTCTGCTCACCAACACGGTTCCTTTCAAACCGCCGGGGAACAAGGCCTATCCCGATCCGATCCAGCAGCGTTTCCGACCCTTCCTGCTCCGGTTGCTCACGCGGTTCTGGAGCGGTCAGCACATCATCACCCTGGGAACCGAGGCATTTCGCTGGTTCGAGCCCTATGGTTCCCGGCAAGAGTTCCGGGGCCGCGGCCGTCTCGACGATCGCTTCACGAGTACGTTCTCTTGCCAGTTGCCGATCCTTGAAAGCGACCCAGATCGTCCCGCGACCAAGGAGGTAGTCGTCCTACCCCTGCCGCATCCCTCCCCTCTCAACAGGCGCTGGCACGCCCAGTTCCCCTCCATGCTGGCTGAGCGGCTCTCCGAGATCAGATCATTCCTGGGCTCAAGCAGCCATGGTGGTATTGAATGAGCCCCCTGCCCTGGGAAAAAGCCCAGAGCGGTAAGACCGCATCGGTCAACAGGATCGGTCGTCGTAGACGCTACATGTGGTGTCATCAGGCATGTCAATTCCGATTTACTTAGGCTTGCGTAGCCCCATTGCAGGGGGTAGCTTACGGAGATGATTATCTTCGTTTTTCCTCATCATTTTCGGAGGTTGGTGTGCGGAAGACTCAGATGGTGACCGATCGGGAGCTCGAGATCCTCAAGATCTTATGGGCTCGGGGCAAAGCGAGCGTCCGGGAGGTTCAGGACGACCTGAATCGGGACGCCGGGCCGGTGGCCTACAGCACGGTTCAAACCTTGCTGAACATCATGGAAGACAAGAAGGGCCTGGTCCGCCACGTGGTTGAAGGCAGAACCTTCATCTACTTTCCCAAGAAGTCGTCGGACCGGACGATTCGCGAACTCACGAGGAGATTCGTGGATCGTGTCTTCGACGGGGCACTTGATCGCGTGATGGTGGCGCTCTTGGATTCCAAGCCGCCGACATCCGAAGATCTGGATCGCCTCCGCGCCATGATCGACGAGGCGCAGCGACAGTCGCTGGAGAATCCTGTCCCTGAGGAAGAGGAGGAACCCGTCGAGGTCTCTTGACGGGGGTGACCACCCCGCGTCATGCTCAAGTTGACGTCCCACGCTCGGGACCAGGGAAACCCTTCGAGACGGAAGGACTTCTCTGGTCCTTTCTGCTTGATCCGGCGCGAATTCGTTTCCATCGAACTCTCGGCCGGATCGCGGATCGTGCTCGCCGAACTCAAGCAGCCTCGTGTCCGAGAGTCCCTCGCGATGTGGGTGGAACTGGACCGCTTCAGCCGGGTTCTGGCCGACGCCACGCTGGCCGAGGCAGTCTTTCTGACTGTGGTCGTGCTGGTGATGCTCTGCTCTCGGCAGCCTGCACGTCGGATCGTCGTGGCTAAGGTGGCGATCCTCCTTTCCTCGTTGATGATTCCTCTGGCCGCCTATAATCCCTTCCCGCGATTCCATCCACGATCGTGGTTCGACAGCCAGGACTCACGGGCGAGCGTGAGAGAGAGTGTCCACGCCAGGGAACCGGCATCTGCCGAGACGTTGCCGGCTTCTCGGCGGTTCTCCGATGGCATGCCGGGGGAATCTTCCTCGTGGAACCGCCTCCGGCCCGGCCGACTATTCACGCTGGCTTACCTGGCGGGAGTCTCGATCGGGCTCGTCTGGTTCCTGTTGGGATTCTGGGTACTTGCCTGGCTGATCGGCCGATCCCGCGCAGTCTCGCCCGAGACGCGCGCACTCCACGACGAGCTTGCCTGCCAGCTCGGAGAACCGCGATCCGCTCCTCGCTTGCGCGTCTCGTCGCGCGTGCAGCGCCCAATCCTCGCCGGACTCGTTCATCCGTGCATTCTGATTCCCGATCAATACGACCAGAGCGGGTTCGATCGCGAGTCGTTGCGGATCATCCTCACTCACGAACTGGCCCACGCCGCCCAGGGCGATTCGCGGTCGAGCGCGGGCGCGAGCCTGGCCCAGAGCATCTGGTTTTTTCTTCCCTTCCTGTGGTGGCTGCGCCTTCAAATGCGAACGGATCAGGAGTTTCTCGCCGATCGGCGGACGGCACGAATCGCTGGTTCGCCCACGGGCTATGCGGCCCGGCTCGTGAGCCTCGCCGCACCCGAGTCGCGGTCCCCATTTCATCGTCCCATCCTCCATTCGGTGTCCATGCTTTCCGATCACTGGCGTGCCGGCGGCTTCAAGTCCCAACTCCTGCAACGGGTCGTCATGTTGCTCCACTGTCCGTTCGAAATCGAGATGCACCCACCCCGGATGTGGTCACTGTCGG
>JBMFUH010000101.1:658-12061 GCA_049966735.1 Isosphaeraceae bacterium | reverse complement strand
TCGGTCCGCACAGCGGACCCTACGGTGAGCGATCGACCCGAAAACCGCTCTAGCAGATGAACCCCTTGCATGACCAGGTCAGAGGACTTTTCGACGAAGGCTCGCAGTTCATTCCTGCTGGCCTTGTTGCCTGGTGAGACGATTTCCACGACGGCCACGATCTCGCCGTGCCGATGCCGGACGGCAAGCCGATCCGCCTTGCGCACATAGATCCTGTCCTCCGCCTGGCTGACCACAAGAGAACGAGGAGGAGCTTCGGCAACGG
Source organism: Isosphaeraceae bacterium (assembly GCA_049966735.1). Classification (GTDB taxonomy): domain Bacteria; phylum Planctomycetota; class Planctomycetia; order Isosphaerales; family Isosphaeraceae; genus Aquisphaera. The sequence goes on along the minus strand of JBMFUH010000101.1, from coordinate 11,796 downwards.
CCAGTCCTCTCGCGCGGCCGGTGGGCTCTCCCCCGCCGAGATCCAGTTCTAAAGTGAGCACGTCGGGAATCGGTCTACTGATGGATTGCTCCGGCAAGGCGAAGTAGCCGTCAGGCAAGAGATCCGCGTTGAGGCTATCGCAAAGCTTGATGATCCAGCTCTGATGAAATGCATGAAACAACCCTGCGTCGACTCTTGTCCAGTCATGAATCGGCATCGTATCTCACCCCACATCCCAGAGGATCTTGCTTCAAGTGGATTATACGAGACTTGTCGATTCGCTACACCGTCTCAAGGCCCTGGCGACACTTCGTAAATCGCCACGGCCGACGGCTCCGGGGCACTGCCCCAGACGCGGCGAACCCGCTCCGGCCGCTCGCGAACGAACCGCTCCAGCGGGCTCTCATGGGCCTTGAGGTAGCGATCGCGGTCGATCAACAGGTAGGCCACGTTGTACTGATCAATGGTCCGAGCAATCGCATCGGGCGAGGCGTCCGTCTCGCCGGGCCGCTCCGCGGTCGACACCTCGAGCGCCTGGTGACCGGTCGCCAGGAAGACTTCGCCCGGATGCCGGGTCAAGATCGGTCCCGGTCGATCACCATGTTCCGCAAGCCAGGCGCACGCCCTATCAAAGGCGTGATTCGCATCATCCCGATTCCGCGCGCGGCTCTTGATCAGCGAGTAGCCCGTGTAGGGGAGCGTTGCGATCAAGAGTAGCACCGAGGCGATCAGACGACCGCGCCGGCGCGTCAGTTCCAGACAGAGAAATCTGTCGATGTATCGAAACAAGCTGCTGGCACCCTCCACGGCGCCGATCAAGAGGCAGGGGATCAGGGGGATGAGAAATCGACCGGCCTCCGTGTACGGCCAGGCTAGAAGCATCCCGAGGGAAAGCAGAGGGATCAAACCCGCCAGCCTGCGCCGGGGCCGGCGGAGCGCCATGATCCAGCCGATCATCACAAGCGCTGAAGCCGCCAAGGCCCACAGGTTCACCGCCAGAGCCGCTCGGGCCGGTTGCCGGATCACGGTGGCGATCTCGACGAAAGGGCCCGTGAGTTGATCGGGAATGCGCTGAATGTAGAAGAGAAGCTGGGAAGTGAACCGCGAAACGAACCCCGACGATCCCGCCAGCAGCAAGCTCGCCTGGGTTCGCTCGCTGGCTCCGACGATGACCAGCCACCAAAGCCAGGGGGCGATGAGAACCGCGGTCGTCGTCGCAACCACCAGCGCGTCCCGTCCTCGCCGGCGCATCACCAGATCGAGTAGCACGGCAAGCACCAGCCCCACGGCGATCTGCCGGGTCAAGAAGCACGCGGCGAGGAGGACGCCGAGCGTCAGCGATTTTGCTGTCTCAGAGGCTTCCCTTTCGACCCCTCTCCCCCAGGGAGAGGGTGGCCGAAGGCCGGGTGAGGGCCGGCCCAGGCCGGCGCGGTCAACCCTCATCCGCCGCTGCGCGGCACCTTCTCCCAGCGGGAGAAGGGAAACGAGCCAGCCCGGGCGCCAGTCCCCCTGGCAGGCGAGTAAGATCGCCAGTTGGCCCAGCAACTCATAGAGCGGCTCGGACTGGATACCCGAGCCAGTGCGGCTCCACGCCCAGTTGAGCGCGAGAGCCAGGCCCAGCAAAACCGCGACATCGCGCGGGTAGACGCGCCGGAACCAGAGCCAGGCGGCCAGCGTCGCCCCTATTACGCACACGCACGACGCCACGTGGGCGACGATCGCCGAGGGTCCCGTGACGCTCCACACCAAAGCGAGGAACGAGGGATAACCAGGCGGGAAGTGAGCATGTCTTGGCCGATCGGGGTGATCGATGGCCCGGTAGCCGCTTCCCTCCGCCAGCGATCGAGCCAGGACCGCGTAACCTGCCCCATCATAGCGGGGCGGCGCGTGGAAACTCCCTTGCCCCGCGGTTGCCAGCGCAGCGACAACGGCGATCAGGCAGGCCGACCAGATCGGCTTCGCGATCAGCCCGCGTATGCAACGTCTGGAAAATCTCAAGGCGGCTGCTCCGTCGTGCTTTGCAGCACGCCATTTTTCCGGTATTCCGGGCACACTCGACCGGCCATGGGGAGAACGCGCGTCGAGCAATGCGGACAGCCCACGAGAGCGCTCATATCAGTGAAGCTCTCATTTCAAGCAGAAATCGATGGGAAAACGATCGACGGTTCCATACGATCACGAATCCAAGCCTAGGAGTGTCGCTAGGCCGTCTGCCCCGCCTCCCATAGGTCCCAGGCGCCGCTGAAAAAAAGCATGCCACCAGCGATAACGATACCGACAACCGCATGCCAACCGCCGCCGAATGCATGGGGACCCGACACCAGACCATTGCAGGCAACCATCACGCCGACAAGCAGGAGCACGGCACCGATGATTCTCCTCGATCGCTGTTTCATTCAGACCTCGTGGAGTGATCGTTGAGAGACCGCTCAACCTCCTCCGCCCCAGCAGTTTCATCTTAGGGCTGCCTGCAAGTCTCCTTCAACAGAACCGGACCGGGCACGTCGACCCAGACACGAATCGAAAACCCAGAAACCGCGCGAGGTCCTCGGCCAGGGAACGGCTGTCGTCCAGGTCCCTCGACTTGTAAAGGACGAGAGCCGCCACGCCCTCACCTTTGAGCAAGACTCGTCCCACGAGGTCGGGACCCAGGATGGATTCTCGAACTGCACAACTGACCGTGGGCGATGGGGCAGTTGAAAACAAGCCGATCGGCGCTCAGGAGCCGTACCTGGCGAAGAGCGGAGTCGCGAGGGCCCCTCGTGCTTCCCGCACCGCCGGTCGATCGAGGCGCCAGCCCGACCGCTGAGGTAGCCAGCGACTCTCACCGCGCACGACCTCGCCAGGCGGATCTGTGAAAGAGCTGGACTGGTTGGCCTCCAGCACCGAAAACGCCCACGCGACCATCCCCAGAAACGTGCAGGTTCCAGCCACGGCGGCAAGGGCGGCCGCTACCGTGATCGCAATCGCCAGACCGAAGAACCCCAGAGCGTCGATACTCATCTTCGTTGTCCTCTTTTCGTAATCCCGCCAAGCAAATAGAGACGTGCAGGAAGCGTGCCGTGGATCAAGAGCAGATGACAAGTCGACGCGGCGAGCGAACAAAGCAATTGCTCCCGTCTCGGTCCTCGCGCTTGTCAGTAGCGCGAGAGAGCCAACCAGGCGACACCGATGAGAGTCGTCAGGATCGTCAAGGGGACGCCCACCTTGAGGTACTCGACGAAGCTCAGCTCGGTCCCGGCCCGGCGGGCGTTTTCGACGACGATCAGGTTGGCGACCGAACCCAGGATCGTCAAGTTCCCCGCCAGCGTGCTTGACATGGAGAGCGCCAGCCAGGCCAACTCCTTCCGCGGCATCACCTCCATGAGCGGCTTGAACAGGAGCACCGCCGGTACGTTCGAGACCAGGTTCGACAGAAACACCGAGAGCGTGCTGACCAGGACGACCGGAGATTTCAGAAGACCATCCCAGCGGTCGATTCCCCAGGTCTGGACGACGTTCACCTCGAACGCGTTCACCACCACGAAGAGGCCGGCGAACATGACCAGGAGCGGCCAATCGACCGAGCGAAACACCTTCTCGGGCCGAACCCGGCCCAGCAGCAAGACCCCCGCGGCAACGAGTGCCACGAGCGCGATGGGCTGGCCCGCGAAGAAGAGCCCCACCGTCGCCAGCGTCACCGCGATGCTCTTGAGGAGCAGAGGGCGATGAATCCGCGCGCGGGATGCTCGGTAGACCGGCGACGGCTTACGGCCCGCGTGGCTCAGCGTCCTCCGATAAACGAGCGCCACGACGATGAAGTCCACGACCAGGCCGACGAGCGCGATGGGAGCCAGTCGGCACGCGAATCGCAGGTAACTGATCCGCGAGAGCGAGCCAATGATGATATTTTGGGGATTTCCCGTGATGGTCGCGACCGAGCCGATGTTCGAGGCGGTCGCCAGGCCGATGAGGTAGGGGATTGGCGGCCGCTTCAGCCGCTGGCACAGGTGCAGCACCAGCGGTGTCAGGGCCACGCAGACGACGTCGTTGACCAGGAATGCCGAGAGAACGCCCGAGATGATGATGATCGCCGCCAGCAGCGAATGCGGCCCGGAAAACCGCGCGGCGATGCGGTCGGTCGCCAGCGTGAAGAAACCGGCCAGGCGAAGGTAAGAGACGACGACCATCATTCCAAAAAGAAGGACGATCGTCTCGTAGTCGACGGCTCGGGCCGCGTCGTGCATCGACACGACTCCGCTGGCGAGCATGGCGGCGGCACCGACCAGGGCGATCCCCGCCCGGTCGATGCGCAGGCCGGGAATCTCTCCCAAGGCCAGGCAGAAATAGGTCAGGGCGAAGATACCCGAGACCAGGGAAATCGAGGCTTGCGAGTTTGTCACGAATGTTGATTCCTTCAAATCTCACTAAATTCCACGGCCCCGAAGGCCCGCTGATCAGCGCTCTCGAGGGTCTCCGGAACGAAGAGCGTCACGATCCCCGTCGCCAGAGCGCCGAGTCCCGCGAGCGAGGCGAACAGGCATCGGTAGCCCAGTGTCTCGACGAAGAGACTTGCCGCTGCCGGGCCGATCGCCGAGCCGAGAACCAGGCACGACCCGACGATCACCTGGGCCTCGCCCGATCGACCAGGATCGGCCAGCCGGTCGGTCACCCAGGCAGCGGCCAGGACAGCAAACATCCCATTGGCAATTCCGTCAAGCGATTGATTCACGATCACCTGCCAGGGCGTCTGAGCGATCGCGACCAGACCAAGCCGCAGGGCCATCACTCCCCAGGCCGCGATCAGCAGAGTTCGGCGTCCCCAGCGGTCGGCCAGCCAGCCGGCAGGCAAGACCACGAGCATCCAGGCGACCATGCTGACCACGAATGCGTAGGCGAGAAGATGTTCGGGTGCGTGGAGATCGCGGTTGAGGAATAGCCCCAGGTAAACACCGCCCGGGGCGTTGGCCGCGTGGAAAAGAACCATCGCGGCAATGAACGTCCAAAGCGCCCCATCCCTGGGCAGCCAGCCGCCCGCTCGCGTGGACTGGGCGCGGGGCACGGCGCGCTGCACCTCGTTGTTTTCATGGATCAAGAGCGAAGCGACAAAGCCCAGCCCCTGGACTACGCTCAGAGGGATCAAGATCGCACTGACTCCGTATCGTTCCCCGATCAAGCTTCCCAGCAGAGCCACCGCGACGACGCCGATCGGCTTCCAGAACCGGAGTGCGCCGAGGGCGGAGCCGACTTCCCCCGGCCGGGCGAGCAGGGCTGCCTCGGCACCGGAAAGACTCTCGATCACCGCGCGACAGATTCCGTTCTCCGCGAACAGGATCACCAGCAGCGCCAGGGCGTACGTCCCGTGCGTCCCGCGAAGCAAGACCGTGGCGGCGGCCAGGATAGCCAGGGCAACGACCAGGAATGGCTTGCGCCGGCGCATCCGGTCGGACCAGAGCCCGACCGGGAACTGTGCCAGCCCCGCCAGGGCCGCCAGCGTCGAGATCAGACCGATGGCCCGGTCCGACAGTCCCTCCTGTCCCAGGTAGAGTGGCAGGTAAGGCAGCGTGAAGCCAATCCCCGCCATGCCGAAGAAATAAGAGCCATACAGCCCGATCCGGTTGCGCGGGTCCATGGCGAGAGAGTCCTCCAGGGAATTTCAGCGGAGCGGAGGGGGTAAGTCGGCGCCGCGTTCGCGATGGTCCGGCCGCTCACCCTTGGCCTTGGGCGGTTCGAGTAAGCCTCGCTCGCGCGGGCCTTCCTTCTTTTTCGGTTCGGCTTCCGGCCCATCCTCCCCGGCGCGGCGGAGATGCTCGGGAACGTGGGTCATGGCCTCGGCGGCTCTGGCCAGTTCGCCGGCCCGCTCGTCACGGCCGTCTTCCGCGTCCCGCCGTGCGGCGTTGTAGAGATCCCGCGCGGCATCCAGGTAGAACCTGGCGGATGCATCCGCCCTGTGGATATCCGCGTCCCGTATGCGATCGTAGGCGTGATAGAGGTCGCGTCGTGTGCGCTCGCCGACGTCCTCGGGGCCGAGTCCGTCAGGGGGCAAGGGCAAATCCGGGTCAGGCCGGTCAAACCGCGCGGCGTGACGAGCGTGGTCCACGGCGCGAGCCAGGTCGTGGGCCGCGATGCTGAACTCCCGAGCCTGGCGACGTTCCCCTCGCTCGTGGCTCTGGATCGCCTTGCGATACAGATGGGTGGCGCGATCAGTCCAGTCGGTGATCCGCTCCTCGATGTGGCCGGGACGATCCTCAGCGCGGATGCGCCGGAGCAGGTCGTACGTCTTCCGCAGCTCGTCGCCCGGCGCCCCCTTCTTTCCCTTGGCCTTGGGGGGGGGCTCCTCACCTCCTGGTGGGGGCGGAGGCTGGAAGAGCCCGGCAAGGCCGATGGCCACCACGCTGGAGATCCCCACTGCGATTAGCTTGATCATTGTGCTGCTCCTGGAAATAGGGTGTCAGAGGGAGACGGCCGTGAGCACGGTTCGCCTCCGCTTTATGTCAACAAAAGCACAAGGCGTGCCAAGACCAAAAGAGCCGAATTTCCCTGGGTTTCTCTCGTTTCGAGAGAGTTCGTGGGCACGATTCCCCGCTCTGTGGGGGGATTTTGCCCAGAGCAAGGACTTCCGGGGGTCGCGGCCCCGGCCCTGGCGTTGGACCGTCCGGGCCGCTCAGGGGACAATTCCTCTCTAGCCCATGACGTCCAGGAGCAGACCGATGCCTTCGCCCTTCCCCGGGATGGACCCGTATCTGGAGAGCCCGGACTGGTTCCCCAACCTCCATCACGATTTGATCTTCTGCATCAAGGAGATGCTGCAAAGCCGGCTGCCGTCGTCCTACTATGTCCAATCGAATCAACGAGTCTGGCTGGAGTATTCGCGGCGTTACGTCGAGCCCGATGCCGAGGTGGTCCACTCCCGTCCAACCCGGCGCAAGCGGGGCCGCGGTGGCCTGGCAGTCGCGGAACCGCACCCCGCCGAACCCCTGGTGATCTCGGTCGAGACTGTCGAACATGGGCCGTTCCAGGAGTCGTTCGTCGAAATCCGGCAACGGCGGGGTCGCGAGGTCCGGCTCGTCACCTCGCTCGAGGTGCTCGGCCCGTCCAACAAGACGCCCGGCAATCCGGGGCGCGAACAGTACCTGAACAAGCAAAGAGAGGTCACAAGCGGCGAGGTCCACCTGGTCGAGATCGACCTGCTCCGCGGTGGAACGCACACCTCGGCGGTGCCGCGAGAACTGGCCGAGGCGAGGGCCGGCCGGTTCGATTATCATGTGTCGGTCCATCGCTTCGACCAGCCCAAGAACTTCTTGCTCTATCCCATTCTCTTCGTTGCCTTCGTTACCTTCCGTGAGCACCCTTTCCCCATTGAGCGGCGATGCTGCCGCAAGGCGACTCCGCGATCTAGATCCTCAAGGTGTCGCATGTGAACCGCTGCGTCCGCGACTGTGTCCAATCCATCAACAGACCAGAATGGCTCCAAGAAACTTTCACGAGCGACCGATGAGCTGGCGTGAACGATTCGCGGCGTATGCGTTCGAGTGGAAATTGCCGGCCGTGATGACCGCGGCAGGCGTGGGCATCGAATTCACGGATGGGTGTGATGCCTTCTGGGTACTCCCAGGCGAGATCACATCATCCATACCGGTCCGGTCGGCGATCCGCCAAGTTCCTCAGTAAATCATTCGATTGCTGATGGATGAGGCGATATTCCGCGGACTTCTTTGGTCCGCGACAGGTTTTATGTCGTATAATATAGGTAGAAGAGGAGGTTTATTGCGCGCTTGCCATGCGTTCCGGAAGCACGACGATGACGCATTGCCGAAGACGAGCCATCGATGTCGGATCTTGCCGGGGTGGGCCATGCACACTAGTGCATGGATGCTGAAAAACGCGAAAAAAGTGCCGATGCTCGAGCCCACCCTTGTACACTATCTCGAGTGAAAGTCCGAAGTGGTCCCCCCGGCGATGGGAGGAGCTTTCTGCTCCGAGAGGGACTTTCGGCGCGGGCAAAGCGGATGGTGCAATAGCTGAAGTGTGCTCCGCGGACGACTGCCAACCACCCACAGCCCGGGACCTCACCCGGCCCATGGCAACTGCTGGCATCCTGATTGCTGACTCACCGAGATGGAGCGAGACAGGCCTGGTCCAACGGAGTCCTGCATGGTTCTTCGAAGGTTGGCGATCCCCCTGGCAATCCAGATTGGCGCAGTCGTCATCCTGTTTGCCGCTGCCGTTGGCACACTCTGGTACGCGAGCACAACGGTCGTCGCGCGCGAGGATCGCCGGGCGCGGGCCAACCAGCAACTGACGGAGGCCAGCAATCGGCTCGAGACGCGGGGAAACGCCGCACTCGCCAAGGTTCGCCAGTTTCCCGATTGGATGGGTCCGGATGACTGGGCCGTACTGGGTCGCAGTCTCTCGGACCTGGCCAACCAGATCCGCAAGCAATTCCCGGGCGTGGAAGGCGGCTACTACGTCCCCGCCCGACGCGAGCAGCCATTCTTGCCGCCGTTGCCGGACCAGCCGACGGAAACGGGCACGGATTCAGTACGGAAAGACATGTACCGAGAATCCTTACCGCAAAACCTCTACGATTACGTCGACACCCAGGTCGACGCGGCGTATCGCAAGCAGAACGTCCTCTCCGTCGTCGAGGATATACCACCCTTCGCCGTTGCCATCCGCGCGGCGCCGGTGCGGATCGGAGGCCGCGTTGTCGCCGCAACGTGGACGATGACCCAGCTCGTCGACCCGATCTTCCTGGACCGGTCTGCAAGGCTTTATCAGATCTTCGCGGGCCTCTCTCTGGGAGGCATTGCCCTTTCGCTGGCGCTTTGTGTCGGCCTGGCGCGCACCGTCCGCAGACAGGCCAGCGAGCGGGACGAGTTGCAAACGGAATTGCGGCGCAACGAGCGGCTCGCGGCGCTGGGCAAGCTGCTGGCGGGGGTTGCCCACGAGGTTCGCAATCCGCTGGCCGGCATCCGCTCAACGGTCCAGCTCTGGCAGCGCGGAATCGGCCTGGACGCCATCGGACTCGACGGGCTTGTCGGCGAGGTCGATCGCCTGGAAGAGATCGTCTCTCGCCTGCTTCAGTTCTCCAGGGCCGACGCCCAGGATCAAGGTCCCGGCGACCTCAACGCCGTGGTCAGCGAGGCCGCCCATCTCGCGGCGGGCCCTGCCGCGGCGAAGGGCGTGCGGATCGAGCTCGACCTCGATTCGGGGCTGCCTCCCGTGAACCTGGCGCCCCCCGCGCTGTTGCAGGTCTTTCGCAACCTGACGACCAACGCCATCCAGGCCATGCCCGAGGGGGGCACGCTCCGGCTCGCGACCAGGAGGAACGGCGACAGACGGACCGTGGAAGCGAGCATTGCCGATACGGGCCCCGGCTTGCCGCCGGACGTCCTCAAGCATCTCTTCGAGCCGTTCTTCACCACGAAGTCCGAGGGAACGGGGCTCGGCCTGGCAATCGCCCGCGAGATCGCTCTGGCGCATCGCGGTGAGCTGGCCGCCGCCAACCGGGTCGAGACACGAGGCGCGATCTTCACGCTCCGGCTGCCGGTCGTTCCACCGGCCAGTGAGGGAAGGACCGTCTGATGGACACGCCCGCTCGAGTCCTGGTCGCGGATGATGATCGAACGATCCGGCGCAACCTTGTCTTGCTGCTCCAGGCGGAGGGATACGGCACGCTCGAGGCCGCCGACGGCGACACGGCCCTGGCCTGCATTCGCGGCGAAGCTCCGGACGCCGTCTTGCTCGACCTGAAGATGCCGGGCCGCAATGGCCTGGACGTGCTTCGCGAGCTGGGCCCGTCCCTCGGCGACTTGCCGGTGATCGTCGTCACGGCTTTCGGCGGCTCCACCGCCGCCATTGAGGCCATGCGACGGGGAGCCTACGACTACCTGACCAAGCCCTTCGACCTGGACGAGGTCCTCCTGACCTTGAAGCGAGCGCTCAAGCAGCGCGCCCTCGCCTTCGAGGTCAAGGCTCTGCGAGCCAGGACTGAGGAAGAGGATGCCGACACGGACGATCCGGAACTGGTCGGTGAAAGTGCCGCGATGCGCGAGGTGTTCAAGGCCATCGGCCGGGCTGCCGCGACCGACGCGGCCGTGCTGATCGTCGGCGAGAGCGGCACCGGCAAGGAGTTGGTCGCCTCAGCCCTCCATCGCCATTCCGCTCGCGGCGCGGGCCCGTTCATCCGGGTCAATTGCGGCGCGCTGCCGGAGGGACTCGTCGAAAGCGAGCTCTTTGGCCACGAGCGCGGGGCGTTCACGGGCGCGGATCGCCAGAGAGCCGGGCGGTTCGAGCGAGCTGCCGGCGGCACCATCTTTCTGGACGAGGTCGCCGAGCTTCCTCAATCGGCCCAGGCCAAGCTCCTGCGCGTGCTTCAGCAGCACGAGTTCGAGCGCGTGGGAGGAAACGAGATCCTCAAGACCGACGCCCGCGTGATCTCGGCCACCCACCGCGACCTGGCCCAGGAAGTCACCGCCGGCAGATTCCGCGAGGACCTGTTTTACCGGCTCAACGTCGCTCGGATCGTGATCCCCCCGCTGCGGGAGCGTCCGGAGGACATTCCACCTCTGGTCCAGCACATCCTTCGACGGATCGAGCGGAAGTACGGCTGGAGCGGGCTGGTGCTCTCGCCGGAAGCTCTCGCGTCGATCCAGCAGCGACACTGGCCGGGCAATGTGCGCCAGCTCGAAAACGTCCTCTCACGGGCGGCGATCGCCGCCCGTGGGCGGGCCATCTTGCCCGAGCATCTCGATGAAGACGAGACCTCCCGCCCCGCGATCCCTCAGACTGTCGAGGCCGAGACGCTTCCCTTGCGGGCCCTGCTGGCCGAGGTCGAGCGTGACGCCATTCGCCGGGCACTGGCTGCCTGCGGCGGCAATCGCACCAGAACGGCCGAGCGCCTGGGCATCAGCCGCCGCCAGCTCTTCGACAAGATCCGTGAATACGACCTGCTCCAGTGACCGTTCCCGGCACGCGGCCACCGGGGCAGGCGTGAAACGGCTTCGCCTCTTCAGGTAGGTTTGCGAGCAACCGAGACGGGAATAACCTCGGGCCATTATCCCGCGGCGGCGACCGAGGATCGCGGTTGCTCGCGCGGTTTCAAGGTAAAGCGAGCCGGGTACATGGGGGTTGCCGTGGTCGTGGCGGCGGCGGCA
>JBMFUH010000101.1:0-648 GCA_049966735.1 Isosphaeraceae bacterium | reverse complement strand
CGAGAACCGGACGCCGCCGGCGTCTCCGCCGCCACCAGCTTGTTCACGGCACGCAGCTCGATCTTGCGTACCCATTCGCGCGTCACGCCCAGACGGCGACCGATCTCCCGGAGAGTGAGCGGCGAGTTGTTTTCAAGTCCAAATCGGAGCGAGATCACCAGCCGTTCGCGCTCGTCCAACCGATCCAGCCGCTTGAGCATCTCCTCACGATCGTCAATGAGCTCGAGAGCCGCCTCCGGGCCTTCCACGCTCTCCATCGTGCGGTCCGCGGTCCAGGACCGATCCTCGTCGCTGAGGCTGCTCTCGAGTTTGGTCTGGCTGGCGCGACGGGCCTTGGCGACCAGTCCTTTCTGCATCTCGGTCAGACCCAGGTGCGCCGCCACCTCGTCGAAGGTGGGTTCGCTGCCTCGTTCGCGACAGAGCAGCCGCTCGGCCCGACGCCATCGCGTGAGCATTCCGTACATGTGCGCCGGCAGGCGGATGGTTGCTGTCGTGTTGATCAGTGCATGGCGAATCGCCTGCTTGATCCAGTAGCTGGCGTAGGTGCTGAATCGCGTTCCGTACCGCGGGTCGTACTCTTCGGCCGCCCGGATCAGACCGAGATTCCCCTCGCCGATCAGGTCGTCCAGGCTCAGCCCCCGCCCCAGG
>JBMFUH010000100.1:0-12069 GCA_049966735.1 Isosphaeraceae bacterium | reverse complement strand
CAGCGGACCCTACGATATTCCATGAGTGCGCAAGCCGACTGCAAACCGCTCTAGTTCGCACTCCTTGATTGTTCGCGCCTCAGTGTCCTGGCGCCAAGCCAAACCAGCATGTCTTGCTCCTGTGAGCCAGCCCGCACGCGATGCTTCCGATCAACGACCTGAGTTTCACGGGGCCTCCCTGCAGCTCGGCAGGCGATGAGGTCCCGTCGTGCGGCCGAACGACGAAACTCACGACGCCACGATGGTCACGTCGGCCTGAGTGTCGAACACCTTGATGAAGGTGATGTTGAGGTTGCTGTTGTAGTAGCAGGCGCTCTTGGTCGAGGCAGTGAGGGCTGGCGGGTTGTTTCCCAGGAAGGGGATGGAGGTACCACCGACGGTGACCCTCGATGGGGCCACGGGAGGCGGACTGGGGGGCTGCAAAAGCGCGACGTAGTAGAACGGAGCAGGCGGCCGGTAGCCGTCGTGCACGCGTCGCAGGCGAACCCATTGTCCGGTTGCATCGCTACCGTGGCTGATCTGGGTGAGACGGTAAGCACCTGTCGTATAGCCCGTTGACGTGCCGTCGTCCTGGTACAACTGGTACGTGCTTGCCGGTCCAGGATAGATATTGAATGTCAGGGGGTTATACGGCAACTGCCCGACGTATTGCTCGAGTTCCAGCATCGGCAGGATGGCGCCGGCCCTGATGTACACCGGCACGAGCGTCAGGTCGGCATAGTATCCTTGCACCAGACCGGGATCGACGACCGGCAAGAGGGGCGACTGGTTGTCCTGAAAGGCGTACCACCGCGACGGTTCCGGCAAGTAGACGTCGCGCGTCCACTGCCCTGGTCCGGCCACGATGGGCGCTACAAGGACGTTGTCGCCGACGTAGAACTGCGTGTCGCAATAGTCATAGGTCTGGACATCTTGCGGGTCATTGAGAAAGAGGGCCCGGGCGATGGGTATCCCTGTCGTATGCGCCACGTACATGGCGTCGTAATACACCTGGAGCATCCGGTAGCGTAACTGGACGTACTTGGAGCAATTGGCCGGAACCGGGTCGCCGTACTTGAAGGGTTCCTGAAACGCCTTGGCGTAGCCGTCGTAGTGGTTGCGATACCAGGGGAGGAACGAACCCAGTTGCATCCAACGGGTGAGCAGCTCGTAGTCGGTAACCTGGCCGCACTGCCCCTGGAGCGGATCAAACGGCGGCCCCGTGCTGCCCGATCCCGGCGCGAAGCCGCCGATGTCGCAGCCCGTGATCGGGATGCCGGAGAGGCCGAAATTCAGGACTTCCGGGACGTTGATCTGGAGGAACTCCCAGCTCGATGCCGAATCACCCGTCCAGAGCGCGGAATAGCGCTGGATTCCCGTGTAGCCGCCCCGGGCGATGATGAACGGCCGCTCTCCAGGCCGCAGCGCCGAGAGGCCTTCGTAGGTGGCCTGCGACAGCAGAAGCGCGTAGGCATTATGGACTGTTGCCGAAGGCACCTGCTGGCCAAAGCTGGTAACCAGCAAGTTGCCGGGGAAGCTATGGTCGGGATCGGGGGCGCCCGAGGGATAGCTGCCGATGGCTGGATCGGTCATGTCTTGCCAGACCAGCGCCAGACCGAGGTCGAGGAGGTACTGGTACTGCTGGCCGTACCACTGGCTCACCTGGGGATTGCCCAGGTCGGGATAGTAGCCGCTTCCCTCCAGCGGCTGGGTCCAGTTGAGCGCCGGCAGCAGCGGTGGATAAGGGAAATCGTTGATTCCCGGGTCGCTGCCGTAGTCTTCCGTGCCCTGGAACAGCTCGGTTGACGTCGCCTGGCCCAGGTAGTTGGCGGGCAGAAACACCTTCTGGGCCAGCCCCGACTCGCGCGCGGGGTAGGGAGTCGTCTTGCTGCCGGTTTCATCCCGCGCGTTGCTGGAGATCATCGACGTGATGTTGGTGCTGCACTTGAGTCCCAAAGCGCGGAGCTGGGCGAACATTCCGGCGGCGTCGGGAAACTTCAAGTTGCTGCTGGTGAAGGTCCGGTAGTTGTCTTGAAAATCGATATCAATGTGCAATCCGTCGAGGGGAATGCCCGCCTGCCTGTAAGCCAGAGCGGCTTCGGTCAGCTTGCTCCGCGTGTAGTAACCGTAACATCCCTGGTGATAGCCGAAGACGTAGCGGGGAGGCATCGGCGCGAAGCCGGTCAGATTGACGTATTGCCGGACCACGTCGGCCGGCACGTCTCCCAGAAGAAAGTAGTAGTTCAGTTCGCCATAGAGCGCCCCGAAGTAGTACTTGCCCGACATGTCGCCGGCATAGCCGCTCTGGCCGATATTGAAGTACGACTGGGCCGGATTGTCGAGGAAGAGTCCGTAGGCGTAGGCCGGGCCCGCCTGGTTGCCCACGGGTGTCGGGTTGGCCTCGATCAGGAAAGGCACCGAGCAGTAAAGCGCCTCGCTCGGATTCAGCGGGCCCGACTGTTCGCCTGGGGGAATGGGAGACTCCTCGTAAGTGAAGTTGTCGTAATTGAAGAACGTCATGGACATCAGGTTCTTGGCGAGCTGCGCTCCGGCCTTCTCGCCGAAACCGTAGTAGCGCGCGTTGGTGGCGATCGTCTTGAACCCGGCGATCACCTGGGAGCCGGGGATGAAGAGGATGCTCTGTTCCGGCACATCGGCGCTGATCAACTGGCCGCCCCGGAACACCGACACCGCGAAGCTGGACAGGTTGACGGCCACCTGCATGCTTCCGGTGTCGATGGTCAGAAGACTGCCGCTCACCTGGTCGGTGGGCGACACTGCTCCCAGGCCGCGATTGATGACCGCGTAGGAATTGTCGACGCTGTAGTCGGCCGCGGGATCGGGTTTGAACCGAACGCGAAAGGCCGTGGGAGAGAGAAACGATAGCTTCACTGTCAACGACTCGGTGCCGTGTGTGAAGTGGAACAGATAGTCGTTGCCCGTACGGGTGCGGTTGCTCACCGCTCCCAGGGGTTGCCAGGTCACGCCGCTGTTGGGCGTGAAATTGTTCGCCGTCACGAAGTCGTAGGACATGGAGCGATCCTCAGAGCTCGAAGGTTGGGTGAGGTGGTCAGGCGGAAGCACGCGCGGCAACGTCTATTTCTTGATCGGCGTGGCATGCGCCTTCTGCTGCAAGAGCCAACTGAAGTCCGCCGAATGGGGTATCGACAGGGGCGCGGCGAAGGTGATCTGCTTGGGCCCCTGGGCAGGCGTCACGACCGACGTCGCGATCGCGGCCGAGGAATGACAGCCCATGCAGCTCTCGGTGCCGAAGATCCGCCGCGTGTCCTTGGGAAACCCCTCTTCCTGGTTGCCAAAGGTTTGGTTGGCCTCCTGGAAGTAGGTCTCCATGATGGGGTTGATCAGGTAGACGGGCGTCGGCTGGCCGCTGGCCTTGTTGGTGACGCTGCCGGGGTAGTTGCCCGGTGGTGTCGGCGGAGCGGATGGATCGGTGGGCCACTGGCTCCCCAGCAGGTCATAGTACTGGAGGACCGAACCCCACTGCCGCAGTCTCCGACGGGCCGTGCGCGTCACCTGCCTGGTCGCCGGCGGGACAAGCTGGAACGAGAAGATCTGCGTCGGATGCATGCCGTCCTTGAACGGCTGCAGTTGCTGGCTGGGGATGTTGATGGGCAAGAGCTGTCCGTTATTGGAAGCGTTGAAGAACAAGGGCTTGATGGGCTTGCCCTCGAACCGAGCCAGGGCGTTGGTTTCCAGGTTATCCACGTGTGCGAAAGTCGACCAGGCCCACTGTGGAGAGGTCTGGGTCTTGTGGGAGATGTGCATGCCCACCAACCCGAAGAGGCGCTTGTGCAACTTGCCCGCGTGATCCACGGTGTATCCTTCCGCCGTGATGAACCGACCGGGCAAGTCTCCCTTGTCCGGCAAGAGAATCTTCCAGGCCAGCTTGACCTCGATCGCGCCAACCTTCTTGGTCCCGTAAACGCCCGAGGGGAAGTTGACCGGCTTGCCCTTCTGGAAGAACGCGGCCTGACCGTCCAGGCTGTAGAGCCCATTGCAGACGATGTAGTCGTACTCCGCACGATTGAGGAAGATCTCGTAACGCACCATGAAGCCGTTCTGGTCCCAGAGCGGGAACTTGAAGGCCTCGGCGAGCTCCGACTTCTTGCCGACCTTGTCTTCGATGGCGCCATGGACTGCACTGATCAATCTCAAGACGCGCTGTCCCGGCTTGGCCGTCGGTGTGTGCGCATTGGCGCGGGGGGCGTTCCAGTCCTTCGGCTTCTGGCCATCCGGCAGGAAAACGTTCTCGTCGTTGATGAGGGTTTCGAACGTGTTCGTTCCCGCGTCGGTGAGTTTCGGCAGGGGCTTGCCGTCACGGCCGACCGGCCAGCACAACGCCACGAACGACCGCCAGGACAGGATGTCGAAGAGCAACTGCTGCTCCGCGAACATCTTCTTATCGCCGAATTCCTTGAGCAGCTTCGGGTCGACGTCGGGGGGAATCTCCGACGTCAACTGGTCGGGCAAGGCGGAGAGCAATTGCTCGGGAGTGGCTGAATCATCAGCCTTCACTGCCCTGGCGGAGAGGCAAAAGGAGAACGCAATACCCATGAGCGCCCCGAGGCATCCGGCAACGCGCCACCTTGCCCCCGGAAGGGACATCGTGGGGTTCGCCGCGCGGTTGGTGATGGCTTGTTGAGATGGCGATGCGTTGTTCATCCCAGAACTCCCTGTGTGAGAACACGCGGGCAACTGGACGACCGCTTTAGCCTGCGGGACAACCAGACGGGAACGTTCGATCTCGAGTGGACGGGATCGCCGCGACGCTGACGCGTGCTCTCAAACCAATCGTCGTCCACACGGTTTCCGCGAGAGGCAGGATTATTAAAGCGGTAGAATCGTGAAAAGCAAGAGTAATCTGAAAAGAAGTGTTTTTTTTCTCTTGTGCCGACGTCTCGCTAGCTCTGGCCGCGCGACGAGGCCGGGCCGGAGACGCCGTGGGCCAGGTTCAAGGCAGTGTTCACCAGTCCAACGTGAGAAAACCCTTGGGGGAAGTTGCCCAGCAATCTCTTGGCGTGCGGATCATACAGCTCGGAGAGCAAGCCCACGTCGTTCCGGACCGAAAGCAGGCGCTCGAAGGTCTGGCGCGCGTCGGCCTGGCGGCCCAGCAGGCTCTGGCAATCGGCCAGCCAGAACGTGCAGAGCAAGAACGCGCCTTCGCCCGGCGGCAAGCCGTCGACCTCGGAATCCGGGGCGTAACGGTAAACGAACCCATCAACCGTCAAGTGCTTCTCGATTGCTTCAACCGTGCCCCGGACGCGGGGATCGTCAGCGGGCAGGAAGCCGACCAGCGGCATCAAGAGCAGGCTCGCGTCCAGCCGCTTCGAGCCGTAGAACTGGACGAACGAGCCCAGTTCCGGGTCAAACCCCTCGCGACAAACCTGCGCATGAATCTCGTCGCGCACGGCGCGCCAACGATCCAGCGGGCCCTCGAGGCCGAACCGTTCGGCGATCTTGATTCCGCGATCGAATGCGACCCAGGCCATCATCCTCGAATGAGTAAAGCACCGGCGGCCCGCGCGAACCTCCCAGATTCCTTCATCGGGCTGATCCCAGTTTGATTCCAGGAACTTGAGCAGCGAGCGTGCGACCCGCCAGCCGTCTTCATCATGATCCATGCCATGTCGCAGCGCCTGGTGCATCGAATCGAGCACCTCGCCGTAAACGTCGAGTTGAAGCTGCTCGGCGGCGCCGTTGCCGACGCGCACGGGCCTGGCTCCTTGATAGCCGGGCAGCCAGGGCAATTCCAGCTCGTGCAGCCGGCGCTCGCCGGACAGGCCATACAAGATCTGAATCTTCGAAGGTTCGCCCGCCACGGCCCGGAGCAGCCACTGTCGCCACTCGGTCGCCTCACGGAGGTAGCCGGCATGCAAGAGCGCCATGAGCGTGAAGGTGGCATCGCGCAGCCAGCAGATGCGATAGTCCCAGTTTCGCACGCCCCCCTCACGTTCGGGCAGGGAGGTCGTCGGCGCGGCCACAAGCCCTCCGGTCGGGGCGTAGGCCAGGGCCTTGAGCGTGATCAACGAGCGCTCGACGACATCGGCCCACTCGCCTGCGACCAGGTGCCTCCCGGTCCAGTCGCGCCACCACGCCTCGGTCTCGTCCCGTGCTTGGAACGGGTCAACCTCGACAGGCTCGGATTCGTGCGCCGGATGCCAGGCGAGATCAAACGCCTCGCGCTGGCCGGCTTGCACCTCGAACTGGGCGACCGTCCGGTAGTCTTGCCCCTTGAGTTCGACATCGCAACGCAGGCGTACGCGGTCAGGGCCGCCGATGGCGGAAATCCCCCGCTCGACGCTCCGGACCCAGGGAACGATCGAGCCGTAATCAAAGCGGATCATGAGCTCGAGCTGCATCGATACCCGACCGCGCCGGCCCTCGACGATGCGGATCAGTCGCGGTGATTCGTCTCGTATCGGCATGAAATCGATGATCGCCGCTTCGCCCGTGTCGGTCTCGTAGAGCGTCTCGATGACGAGCGTGAGGGGAAGATAACGACGCGAGACCCGGCGAGTAGGCAGCGCCGGGGCAATGAGCCATCGGCCGTGCTCGGGCTCACCCAGCAGGGCGGCGAAGCACGCTCCCGAATCGAACCGCGGCCAGCAAAGCCAGTCGATCGATCCGTCTTTGCCCACCAGCGCGGCGGAGTGGCAATCTCCGATCAGGGCGTAGTCTTCGATCCGGGACGGCATGCCGCGGTCTCCTTGCGGATGCAGGCGAGCGCCGGCTCTGGAGGCGTTCCGGACGGCGCGGCCACCATTGGCGGCGCGGCGCCCGGCCTTTTTTCCTTCCGGCCTGACATTCGAGCAGCAACTGGCGTGCCCGCGGAAGCGACAGCGTCACCTGCTTCAATCATCACTGGAAGGCCGGGAAAAGACAATCGGCCCAAAACTTCATGAAGAGCAACCAATGTGGGGGTGCGGCGACCGGGAAGAGTGGATCGGCGGGGGAACCGAGACTCGCCGTCGACGGGAAATGTGTTGCGCCGGTAGATTGATATAACATTCCACATGGCAATACTTTGTGGAATTCCCGCGAACCATGGCCGTCCTTCCTGTCGGGTCGTGAAGGGGCCCAGTGTCTTCCGAGGCGGCCCGTCCGGTCGGGTCCTTGATCCCCAGCGCTGGCGATTTGACGTGATAGATCCTAAAATAGACGTACCAAAGTGATTCCCTGGACCGGAGCGTGACTCGTGCTGCAAATCGTCAAGTATCCCCACCCGGCGCTTCGCTATGTCTCGCGGCCCGTGACCCAGATCGACGACGAGTTGAGGGGGACCGTCGCGGAGATGTTCCAGCTCATGTACGCTGCCCGGGGAGTGGGTCTGGCCGCCAACCAGGTGGGCTTGCCCTACCGCTTCTTCCTGCTCAACCTGACCGCCGATCCGGAGCAGAAGGATCAGGAGTTGGTTTTCATCAACCCCGAGATCGTCAAGCGGCACTCGTCGATCGAGGACGAGGAAGGTTGCCTGAGTTTTCCGGGCCTTTACTTCAAGGTCCGCCGCGCCAAGAAAACCAAGGCACGGGCGTTCAACCTCGCGGGCGAACTGGTGGAGTACGAGGTGGAAGACCTCTTGAGCCGCGCGATCCAGCATGAGACCGATCATCTCGACGGCAAACTGTTCATTGATTATCTTGGTCCGCTGGCGCGGCACTCCATCAGGGACACGCTGCGCGAGTTGGAGGACCAGTACCACCAGGCCCAATCGAGTGGCGAGATCCCCAGCGACCACCAGATCGTCCGGCAACTCGATACCATGACCGACATGTCTTTGCCGGTTGCGCAATCCGCCGCCCAGGCGGCCCAGGGCTGAACGGCAGCGGTGACAAGTCGATCAGGTGGAATCGAGTCGGAGACCAAACTCGGCATGGCCCCATCCCCAACCATCCGGATCATGGTCCTCGGCACCGGCGATTTCGCCCTTCCCATGTTCGAACTGCTCTGCGAGCCGGTGCGTCAAATAGGGGACGGCCACGAGGTCATCGCCCTTCTGACACAGCCCGACCGTCCTCAGGGCCGCAAGCAAGAGCTGATTCCCAGCCGGATCAAGCAGGCCGCGCTGGGCCGGGGACTGCCGGTCCTCCAGCCGGAGAATGTGAACGCTCCGCAAAGCCTGGAGCAGATCCGGCAGTTCGCCCCCGACCTTTTCGTGACCGCCGCATACGGCCAGATTCTCTCGCCCGACTTGCTCGCCATCCCTCGCCTGGGAGGCATCAATCTCCACGGCTCGATTCTCCCTGCCTATCGCGGCGCGGCACCGGTCGCCCGGGCGATTCAGAACGGCGATGCCGAGACCGGCGTGACCGTGATCTTGATGACGCCGCGGATCGATGCCGGCGGGTTGATCGCGTTTGCCCGCACGCCCATCGATCCCGACGAGACTGCCGGCGAGCTGGAAGATCGTCTTGCCCGGCTCGGCGCTCCGCTTGTCGTCTCGACGATCGCCCCCCTCGCCAGGGGCGAAGTCCGGATCATTCCCCAGGACAAGACGAAGGTGACGCGAGCGGCCAAGCTCCGGAAGGAAGACGGACTGATCGACTGGTCCCAGACGGCCCAGACCGTGCACAACCTGGTCCGCGCCATGCAACCCTGGCCCTTGGCGTCGACCACCTGGACGTCTCAGGACGCCACCGCCAAGGCAGGACTGCGGCTGATCATCCACAAGACCCAGCCGCTGGCGGAAACTGCTCACGTTCCCCTGCCGCCCGGCAGCGTGGTCGAGGCCGAAGCCGATCGGCTGACCGTCGCGGCCGGCGCGGGGGACGTGCGCATTCTCGTCGTCCAGACGCCCGGCAAAAAGCCCATGCCCGTCGCCGACTTCCTGCGCGGACATCGCGTGCGGCCCGGAGACCAGATGAAGAACTGATGGTTTCAGGGGGCCTTTCCACTGGCTCTGGTTTGCTCGACGAACTGCTCGGTGGCGTCGTCGATGGACCGGCCATTGCGGCCCCGGGGAGGATGAATGTAAATAGACCGCGGGTCGATGAGCTCGTGATGTTCGGGGGGAAGGGTCATCGGATAGCGCACGGTCTGCTGATGGTCCGCAAGCTGGAGCGCGGGGTTGTAAACGCTGTTGAACTTCCAGAGCATGCGCAGCGAGTTGGTCTGCCCTCTGGCCAGGTTGTGGGCCAGGATGCCGGCGAGGTTCCGCAAGGCCGACCAGCCCAGGTGCTTGCGGTTGAGCACCTGCTGGGTCCGGACCAGTTCTTCGTAAAACTCGGCCAGGGGAAGCTTGGTGGGCAGTACCGCGTGCTGGATGTCGAAGAGGCGATAATCGCGCGTGGTTAACCTGCGCGATTCCGTGAGCCAGCTCTCGGTGCCGGGATAGGGCGTGTTCACGCTGATGTTGACGATCTCGGGAATCTCCAGACACCACTGGCGGATGATCTCGAACTGGCGTCGGTCCCAGTCGGGGTCGGCGATGATGTTGATCGCGACCATGATTCCCAGCGACCGGGCGAACTCCAGCGCCTCGAAGTTCCTGGACAGCGTGACGCGCTTGCGGTACCGCCTCAGCCCCTCCTCGTCGATCGCCTCGACGCCCAGGAACATATATTGAAGCCCGATGGTCTTCCAGAACCGGAAGACCTCCTTGTTGCGCAGGAGGACGTCGCCCCGGGTTTCGAGGTAGTAGTGCTTCTTGATGCCGCGGCGGGCGATCCCTTCGCCGATGGCCATGCCGTGCTCGGACTGGATGAAGGCCACATCGTCGACGATGAAGACGCCCGGCTCTCGGATGGCCGCCAGTTCGTCCACGCTGGCCTCGGCCGATTTCATCCGGTAGCTCCGGCCGTAAAACGTCCAGGCGCTGCAGAACGAGCAATCCCAGGGGCAGCCGCGGGAAAACTCGATCGAGGCGCACGGGTCGAGCACGCCAATGAAGTACTTGCCTCGATGACGTAAGAGGTCGCGGGCGGGACGGAGGTCGTCGAGCTGGCGGGCAAACTCCGGCGGTGGTCCGCTTCCCGAGGCAGTGATCGCACCGGGCACGTCGAGGAGCGCCAGCGGCTCGCGCTCCGCGGCTGCCTCCAACAGTCGGGCCACGGACGTCTCGGCCTCGCCCTTGAGCACGCAGTCGATCGCGCCCTCGGCGTGATCGAGCATCTCCGTGGCCACGAACGAGGCACTGTGGCCTCCCACGAAGAGGAAGCTGTCGGGCAGGATCGCTCGCGTGGCCCGGGCCAGGTCGATCACCTCGGGAATGTTGGCCAGGTAGTTACAGGAAATCGCGACCACATCGGGCCGCCACTGCCGGATCACGCGGAAGTAATCCTGATGCCGCTCGACCTGAAGATCGATCAGCCGCACCTGATGTCCCGCGCGCCTGAGCTCGGCGGCGATCAGCTCGATCCCCAGAGGCTCAAGCCTCAGGAAGACCTTGGTGTACATGAGCGAACTAGGATGGACGGCCAGGATCTTCATCGTGTCGCAAGCGGGGAGGATTGAATGGGAATGCCATCTGGATAAGAACTTGTAACAGGAAGACAGGCAGCCCGCCAGCGCGGACTTTGCGCAGCGGACCGCTTTCGTCGCGCTTTTCCGAAGTGGACCGGACCTTCAAGAGACGTGATTGCCGCCAAAGTCGCCCCAGTCTCCTCAGTCTGTCGCTTCTCTTCAAACTCCGTGGAATGTTCGAGAGAACGGTCGAAGGGAATGGGAGGTCGGTGTGCGTCGCTGACCCAGGGTGCCAGCCACTCCTTCCGGGTCACGGAATGTGGATGGCCCCAAAAGCCCCCCTTGAGGGGGTTGTGCAAAGCAAGGGAATCAAGTTACCTACATGGAACGCGGCGGATTCGGATTCGATCGCGGCCTGGAACGTAGCCTCCGCGGAGTACGCCGCAAATGCGTCCGGAGAGGTCAGGGCGGTAATAGGTAGCAGCTTGCGACCTGGCAATACATGGGAGACTGTAGAGTTGCCGATTCCGAAGGCCAACCCTAGGCTGATGCGAACCTGAGCTTGACACACGTTCTCGGGGGGGGCCTTTTGTCCTGTTTCTGTTTTTGTTTCGGACCACGAAACGCTGGCGGGAGCCGCTGCGGCTCGGCCTGGAAAGACCCTCATCCGTCCCGGCAGGCCGGGACACCTTCTCCCCGAGGCAGCGATTTTTGGGGGTGGGTTTATTTGACATTACCGGAAGCGGTAGTCGATTTGAAACCCGTAGAGCCATGGGACCCGCGGGTCGACCTTCTCGGCCCGCAGCTTGGCCGGTAGGTTCTCGTAGTGCTCCTTCAGTTTGTTTGCATCGGGAGCGTTGTAGTACGTGACAATGATCGTATCGCCGTCGACCCGCACGTCCCCCTCGAGCCCCCCGAAGTAGGCCGTGGCCATGTGGTTCGCATCCCAGTTTGTTGTGGGTGGGGCAAACCGCTTGCGAAACCCGTCGATCGCCGCTTGAGCGACGAGCGCCATCGTCATCTGGCCATAACGTATGTTGAGATTGCACGTCCCTGCATGGTTCCAACCCAACGCTTGATGAGCATTAAAGAATTCCTCCACATGCCATCGCTTGGGAAAATCTCCCGCCAATTCCTCAACCTCGTCGCCATCGCGGGTCGAGAGAAATGCGTTGAACGAGTAGTCCTCCGGCCGTTCCCCTTGCCGCTGGACGTACTGGTAAAACGGCCCGGCCTGGCTGTCCTGGGGGGTATATGCCACCTTCGCGGTCGCGTAGCCAGCCCACCGCGGCCGGAACACCTCCGGCGGCAGCGCACTGAGCTGGGCACGCAGGATACGCCGATTGGGCATCGGGACCAGAATGTCGAACTTCGTCTCGGTCTTGACCCGATCCAGGAGTTCGGTGGTGAAGTGCTCCGAATCGGCCAAAACCAGTGTTTGGCCGGCCTCGGGATTGAGGATGTCGCCGGCCAACTTGAGCAGTTCCTCCGCGGCAACCGCGGCCGTGCGGGCCGAGGTGCCCGTGGTGAAACAGATCGGTTGGCCGGTCTCGACGTCGAGCACGAAAAAGGTCTGAGCTGTCTTCATGGGCCGTTCCCTCTTGTCATGGCGGTGAGGCCGCATGTGCCGCTTGCTGTAGCTGCGGACGCGATGGGGATCGATGGCGAGGA
>JBMFUH010000099.1:0-12114 GCA_049966735.1 Isosphaeraceae bacterium | reverse complement strand
CGGGCCGGCCAAACCCGGAGTCCGGGAACCGCGAACATTCCCTGAGGATCGATACGCCCGAAGGGCCGACGGGGCGTCATGGCATCTGCCAGGGAGGCATCCCCGTCCGCGAGGACCATGATTACGACGGATCGATCTGGATCAAGACCAGCGGCTACAAGGGGAGCGTGCGCATCACCCTGGAGTCCGAGATCGAAGGCCGCGAGCCCTACGCCGAGGCCGTGCTGGAGGACGTGCACGGCGACTGGACCGCGTATCGCTTCCGCCTGCACGCCCGCGCCCTTGACCCCCTGGCGCGGCTGGCGATCGTCGTCTGCGGCCGCGGCCGTCTCTGGCTCGACCAGGTCTCGCTCATGCCCGCCGATGCGCTGGGCGGCGTCCGCCGCGACGTCTTCCAGCGTATTTGCGCCCTGAAGCCCGCTTTCATCCGCTGGCCGGGGGGCAACGTGGCCCAGGACTATCACTGGCGGTGGGGCGTCGGCCCGCGCGACAGCCGGACCGTCTGGACCAACCTGTCGTGGAAGAACGAGCCGGAACCGAGTGACTTTGGAACAGATGAATATCTGCGGTTCTGTCAAAACCTGGGCGCGAGACCGACCATCGTGGTCAACATCGAGGGGCGCGGGGCGACCGTGGATGAGGCGGCGGCCTGGGTCGAGTATTGCAACGGCCCGGCCGCGTCCAGATCTGGCGCGTTGCGAGCCGCGAACGGCCATCCCGAGCCCTACAAGGTCCATTACTGGGAGCTGGGCAACGAGATCTGGGGAAGCTGGGTGCGCGGTCACTCCGACGCCCAGACCTATGCTCGCAACTACCTGCGCTACCAGGCCGCCATGCGGGCCGTCGATCCGTCCATCGAGCTGATCGCTTGCGGCGACAACGACATGAACTGGAACCGTACCGTGCTGCAAGAGGCCGGAGCGAGCATCAACCTGCTGTCGATTCACCACTACTACAGCGCGGGGCAGATGGCCGGCGACCGGCTGAACATGATGGCCCATCCCCTCTTTTACCAGCGGTTCTACCGGCAAGTCGGCAAGGCGATCCATGAACTCGCCCCCTCCCGGCCCATCAAACTGGTGATCAACGAATGGGGCCTCTTCATGCCGGCGGAACAGGTCTATTCCATCGACGCGGCGCTCTACGCGGGCCGGATGATGAACGTGTTCGAGCGAACCGCCGACCTGGTGGCCATGACCGCCGTCTCCGACCTGGTCAACGGCTGGACCGGCGGCGTCATCCAGGCCTCGCGGCACGGCGTCTTCGTCACACCGATCTATCTTGTGAATAAGCTCTATAATGAACATCTTGGCAAGTACCGACTGGCGATCGACGTCCGCGGCCCCGTCTTCGACTCCAGCCGGGAGGGGAAATCGGTCGCCTTCCTGGACGCGACCGCCAGCCGCTCGGCCGACGGCGAACATCTGTACATCAAGGCGGTGAACACCGACAAAAACCAGGCCATGACGACTCTTGTCACCGTCAAAGGCGCGTCGGTCGGTTCCCGGGCACGGGTCGAGACCGTCCAGGGCACGCGGCCGGGCGCGTATAATCACTTCGCCACGCCCGAGGCCGTCACCACCCGGCCGTCGCAGGTCGAAGCCGGCCAGCGTTTCGTGGTCGATCTTCCTCCCGCTTCGGTCTCGGTGATTGATCTTGATCTCTCGTTGCAATCGAGATAAGAATGTCTAAGTCTTTTCTTATGTGGAAAATAGTTTCATGCTTGACTGCCTGATTCAAGAAGCTGACGGCGGCGTCGTGCGGCTCACGCTCAACCGGCCCCAGCGCCGCAACGCGCTTTCCTTCGAGCTGCTCAACCGGCTTGACCAGGCGATCGAGCGGATCGGCTCGGACAGCTCGGTTCGGGTGGTCGTCATCGCCGGCAACGGGCCGGTTTTCTCGGCGGGCCATGATCTCTCGGAGATGGTGGGCAAGTCGGAGCGCGAATACCGCGATCTCTTCGCGGCGAGCAGTCGTGTGATGCTCGGCCTGCGGCGGCTGAGCCAGCCGGTGATCGCGCGGGTGCACGGCCTGGCGACGGCGGCGGGCTGTCAGCTTGTCGCGACGTGCGACCTGGCCGTCGCGGCCGAGGAGGCCGGCTTTGCCACGCCCGGCGTCAAGATCGGTCTCTTCTGCACGACCCCCATGATCCCGCTGGTCCGCGTGATCCCACCCCGCGCCGCGATGGAGATGCTGCTGACCGGCCAGCCCATCTCCGCGCGGCGAGCCCTCGAACTCGGCCTGGTCAATCGCGTGGTTCCCAGCAACGAGCTGGACACAAGCATCCAATCGCTCATCGAGCCCCTCCTCAACTTGAGTCCTCACGTGCTGGGAATCGGCAAGCGGGCGTTCTACGACTTGCAGGCCCTGGATGAAGCCACCGCTTACGAGCGAGCCGCCGAAGTCATGGTGGAAAACGCCCTCTGCGACGACGCTCATGAAGGGATCTCGGCCTTCCTCGAGAAACGCCCCCCGTCCTGGCGAGACCCTACGGCGCCCGAAACGCCAGCCAGCAACTCCAAATCGTGACCGTCGGTCATTGGTCATTCGTCATTCGGCATTTGCCGTCTGTCATCCACCATCTGCCATCTGCCATTTGCCATCCGGCATTTGGAATCTGCCATTTGCCATTTGACGTCTGCCATTTGCCATCTGCCATTTGCCATCGCCCCTCCCCCACTTCGCAGCAAACTCGCGGCCATTTTCGCTCAAGAGCTTCCCGGCATCGATGCCATCGCCCTGAAATCTCCGGCTGCCGAAGTGGTGGATGAAGAGGTCATGCGCGACGGCCAGCTCGAACCCGACGTGCTGGATTCTCCCAGCCAGATCATCGACATTGAAGAATCCCAGTCCGAACCGCTCGTCAAGCCCGCCGCCCCCGCAAAGCCACGTGCCCCCCCAAAGCCACCGCATCGAGCCCTCGCCGTCATCAGCGTCGGGGCGTAGGCCGCGTCGAGCTGGCGATGCCGTGCGGCGGATGGTGCGGAGCGCAGTCCGGGTGCGACTTTTGTCGCCCACGCCCTTCACGGTAGACAACACCGGCACCTCCAGCAACAGCCGCTCGCTGCCGTGGGCGATCTCCTGGGCCAGTCTCAACCCGAACCCTGACGGCGGTGTGATCCAAGCGGGTGCAAGGGCAGCCGGATTCGAAACACGCTCCCCTGGCCGAGGACGCTCTCGACTTCGAGGGAACCGCCGTGGTCGCGGACGATTCCGTAGCTGACCGTGAGTCCCAGGCCCATTCCTCCCCCCACCGGCTTGGTCGTGAAGAAGGGATCGAAGAGATGCGGCAGGTTCTCCGGGCTGATGCCCGTGCCGTGGTCTTCGATCTCGATGACGACGGCTTTCTCGCCGTCGGTTCTCGTGCGCAGCTCGATGATTCCATCGGCCGAGGACGCCTGGATCGCGTTGAGCAGGATGTTGAGGAAGACCTGATTGATCTTGGCCGGGTGGCACTCCAGGGGCGGAAGCTCCTGAAAGCCGGTTTGCAGGCGAACGGGTTTCTGGCCAAGCTCGTAATGGAGCGTTTCCAGGGTAGACCGCAGAGCCTCGTTCAGGTTCACTTCCTTGGATGCCGCCTCGTCCAGACGGACGAAATCGCGCAGGTTGCGCACGATGCCGTGGATGCGTCGCAGTCCGTTCGCGGCGCTGTCGAACATGCGGCCCAGGTTCTCCTGGAGATAGGGCAGGTCCATCTCCTCCTCCAGTTGGGCGAGCCGGGCGGCACGGGCCGGCTCGACGAGCGACAACGCCTCGCGCTCGTCTCGATACTCCTCCAGCAATTTCAGCGCGGGCTGCACATCGCGCCGGATCACCGCCAGGTTGTTGATGACGTAGGAGATGGGGTTATTGATCTCGTGGGCGAGTCCGGCGGCCAGTCGCCCGAGGCTGGCGAGCTGCTCGTTCTGGATCAGGGCCGCCTGGGTCTCGCGGACGTGCTGCTCGAGCCGGATGATCCGCTCGCCCGCGCGCAGCTCGTCGCGGTCGAACGGCTTGGTCAGGAAATCATCGGCCCCGGATTCCATGCCTTCCACGAAATCCCGCTTCTCCGATTTCGCGGTCAAGAGGATGGTGAAGACATAGCCGGGCCGCTCTGACGAGCGAATGTGCCGGACCAGCCCCGGGCCATCCAGTTCGGGCATCATCCAGTCAGTGATGACCATCGGGAAAAGGCCCGCTTGAAAGAGTTGCCAGGCCTCCGCGCCATCCTGAGCGGCGGTGACGTGATAGCCCCACTTCTGGAGATGGCTCTGCAAGAGCCGTCTCGAGTTTCGCGCCGGGTCTCGAGTACCGCGACACCATGCCCACTTCTGGAGATGGCTCTGCAAGAGCCGTCTCGAGACCGAATCGTCATCCGCGACCAGGATGTTCATGTCTCGCTCCACCATTGGGAATTTGATCTACCGCTCTGGAGCGCCGGTCATTCCCCCTCCTCCTTGTCGCCGCCGCGGACGTGAAGGACGCGAGGCCCGGCCTGAGCCCGCGCTATGACACTTCCGCCCGGCAGAGCTCGGCGAGTGCCGGCTCGAGTCGGGCCATGGCCGCCTCGAGACGGGTCAGGGCTCCTTCCGTCTTGCTCCAGTTCCCTTCACGTCCGCAACTCTCCAGGAGTCTGGCCGCTTCGAAGGCATCCTGAGCGCTCAAGTTTCCCACCGAACCCTTCAGCGTATGGGCCGTCTCTTGCAGAGACCGGGCATCCCTGCTCGCCAAGGCCGCGCGAATCTGCTCCATCCACCTCGGAGCTTGCTCCAGGAACAATCCCGCCAGTTCCTTGAGGAGATCGATGTCGTCGTCCACCCGGTCCAGCGCCTCTGTCTGCTCGAAGGCCGGACGCTCGGCGCCAGGCAACGCGGCGGCATCAGCGACACCGGGAATCAGGCTCTCCAGGGCCTCAAAGAGTTCTCGAGGCCGGATCGGCTTGGCAACGTAGGCGTCCATGCCCGCTTCCAGGCAGCGTTCGCGATCGCCCCTCAGGGCATGCGCTGTCATGGCGATGATCGGGACATGACCACCCTTGAGAGATTCCTGGGCGCGGATCGCGGCGGTCGCCTCGACCAGGGACCGGAACCGTTCCTCCTGCTGGCGCATGGCCTCTTCCGCCTGCTTGCGCTTGATGAACTGGCCGATCTGGCTGCCAATGGCACGGAGCATCTGTAGACGGTCGGGGTCCGGTTGCTGGATCTCGCCGCTGAAGACCTCCATGACCCCCAGGAACTCGCTGCCGACCACGATCGGGAAGCCGAAGGCGCCATGCAGCCCTGCCCGGTCCGCGACAGCCGCCCGCGGGAAGTTGGGGTCCGAAATGACGTCGGGAATCCAGGCCGGCTGCCCGCTCGCCCAGACGCGGCCAGGCAGCCCCACGCCGGGAGCGAAGGTCGTTCTCCGGCTCAACTCCGCGAACTCCTCGGTATGGGCCGACGGCGAGTGCCAGATGTCGCTAGAGCGCAGCAGGTCCGCCCCAGGATCAACCCGCCAGAAGGCTCCGAAGTCCCACCCCAAACTCTCGCAGAGCGACTGGAGGATTTCGGGCAGGGCGTCGTGCAGGCGAGGAGATTCGGCCAGCACGCGGGTCACGGTGTACTGAACGTCTAACCGCCGTTCGGCCCGTCGGCGATCAGGCTCCAGCCGGTCGAATCGGCAACGTGGACCGGCCAGGCGGCCGATGATCCAGAGAGAAAGCCCAGCCAGCGCGAGCACAACGGCCGTCCCCAGGGGGGCCCATGTCGTCATTCCGGGCACGACGCTCCTTGGCCTTGCCGCGAGCAACGTCCAGCCCGCGAGAACCAGGCCGCTGATCAGGATCACGGCGGCTCCGATGGTCTGGGCCCAGGGCCAAACGTCGGTGAAGCCAGTCTGATGGGCATGATTGTTCATGCGTGAACCCAGGCGAAAGGAAGCGATCGAGCCCCTGGAGATGTCAGAACGACACCGCGCGCCGCGGACGGGACACGGGAAACATCCTTCATCCTACTGAGTTGCCCGCCGGGAAAGAAACCTGGGAGCGCGGCCGACCGCATGCCGGCGGTACTCAGCTTGTCGTTTATCTGACCGCGCCGCCGCCCACCCGGATGACCTGTCCGGTGAGGAACCCGGCCGCGGGACTCACCAGAAAGCAGGCCACGCGCGCCACGTCCTCGGGCGTTCCCCAGCGGGCCAGGGGCGTCTCGCGGAGGACGCGAGCTTGCCAGATTGCCGACGCCGTCTCGCCCCAGTCGGTCTTGATCCAGCCGGGAGCCAGCGCGTTGACGCGGACCTGCGGGGCCACGCTCAGGGCCAGGCTGCGGGTGAACGCCATGATGGCGCCCTTGGTGGCGGCGAACAGCTCGCCCGAGTCTCCCTCCATGCCCGTCTCGGCCTGGTCCCAGCCCATTGTCACGATCGCCCCATGCCCCCGCGCTTTCATCCGCTCGCCAACCCTGCGGCAGAGCCGGATGGTCGCCACGACGTCGACCGACCAGAGCAGATCGAGCTTGGCCTCGAACGAGAGCCGGGCGCCCTCGCCGGTCAAGACATCGGCGCCGGCGATCTGCAGCCAGGCGTCCAGGCCGTTCCAGACGGCCCAGGCCTCGTCCACCAGCCGATCGCCCGCGCCCCGGTCGGCCAGGTCGGCGCTCACAACCGTGGACCGCACGCCGCGCGACCGCAGCTCGCTGGCCAGCTCCTCGGCCGCCCGCGCCCCGCGCCGGCCGTGAACGATCACGTCGGCCCCAGCCGCGCCCAGCGCCAAGGCCACCGCGCGGCCGATGCCGGACGTCGCGCCGAGAACGGCCGCGCGCAGGCCGCGCAGAGTAGTCAAGGAAGAATCATCGGGCATGTTCGAGGCCGCCAAGACGTCTCTTCTGGGTGGCTCTGAAGCCGGGCCGTGGCGTACATTCGTTGTCACCCACGCTACTCCGAGACGGTTCGCGAGGACAAGCCGAGACAGCTCATGAGACCCTGCTTGCGGAAACTCCAGCGCGTCTTGCTCTGGCTCCAGACCGGTTGGTCCATTCTGGGAGTGACGATTCTCCTGGTCTTGCTCGTGGAGCTGGCGCTCCAGTGCGCGTTTGGCCTGAAAGACCTGGGCAAACCGAGGATCCCCCCGGACCCCCGCGTGATCCGGCGGATCCCAGACGGAGCATCGTGGCTCGACGTCCACTATCGAGAACTGGAGCGGCTGAACGACCGCTGGCAGCCCTACGTCTACTTCCGCCAGACGCCCTTTTCCGGCCAGACGATCCGGATCGACTCGGCAGGCCGGCGGAAAGTCTGGGAGCCGACGGAGCCGACCGACCAGGCCGAGGCGCGGAGACACCCGCTCAAGATCCTCATGCTCGGCGGTTCCTCGCTCTGGGGCTTTGGCGCACGGGACGACGCCACGATTCCCTCGCTCCTCGCCCGCGGTTTGCACGACCGCAGGATGCGTACCCAGGTCCGGAATCTCTCGGAAATTGGTTATGTGAACACACAGGAGCTGGTCGCCCTGGTTCGCGAACTTCAGGCGGGCTATCGGCCCGACTTGGTGCTCTTCTACGACGGCGTCAACGACACGGCCTCCGCGCTGCTTGAGGGGCGAGCGACCGTCACAACCAACGAGACCAACCGGGCCCGCGAGTTCAATCTCCTGCAATCGCCCGCTCGACTCACCGCCGCGCTGGCGGGATGCCTGATCAAGAATTCCGCGTCGTTTCGCCTGGCGGAAGCGGTGGGCAAGCGTTTCGGTTTGACCTCCGGGAAAAGTCCCGTGGCTCGCTCGGCAAACGACCTTGACCGCCTGGCAGGGGAACTGGTCCGCGGCTACGCGGCCAACGTCAAGATGGTCGAGGCTCTGGGCAAGGCTTACGGATTCCGCGCCGTCTTCGTCTGGCAGCCGGTCATCTTCACAAAGTCACAGCTTGTTCCGTTCGAGCAGGAAGAAAGGCGGAAATACGCCTGGGCGTCGGACCTCTTCAACCGGGTGCACGCGGCGATCGGCAAGTCGCCGGAGCTTGTCTCGGATCCTCTGTTCCTGGACTTGAGCGACATCTTCCAGACGACGGACTCCCTCGTCTTCCTCGACTTCTGCCATACGACCGAGCAAGCGAATGCGACGATCGCCTCGGAACTGATCCGCCGGATGATCAAGCTGGGCGTCGTCTCGCCTCCAGCTCAAACCGCGGAACGCGGGACCGGTCGCCAAACCGAAGTCGAACGTTGACCCTGGTTTCCATCGGCGGCAAGAATCGAAGAGAACTGGCCCGAGTTCGAGGAGGATCGCGATGCCTTCCCCTTTCCCTGGAATGGACCCCTATCTGGAGAACCCGGAGATCTTTCCGGACTTCCATGATAGCTTCATCACATATCTTCGCGAGAACCTTCAACCGAATCTGCCCCCGCCCTACTTCGCGGCACTGGGCCGGCGCGTGTGGATTGCCGCGTCCAGGCGGTCGATCGGCCCGGACGTCCACGTTTCGCGCGAGGGAGGACAGCGACAGGTTACGCCTCGAGCGTCCAGTTCGCTGGCGTTGGCTGGCGGCCGCGTGTCGCGGCGCGTCGCGGTCAAGGTGAAGAGCGACGAGTTCCGCGAACCGTTCGTGGAGATTTATGCCAGTGTCGACGGCAAGAAGAGGCTGGTCACATCGATCGAGGTTCTCAGCCTCTCGAACAAGACCGCCGGAGAGCATGGTCGAGAGCTCTATCTGCGCAAGCAGAGGGAGATCTTGGGAAGTCAGGTGCATCTGGTCGAGATCGACCTGCTCCGCGGCGGAGAGCATACGACCGCAGTCCCTTTTGAAGCGGCCCGCGATGAATGCGGAGCCTTCGACTATCACGTTTGCGTCCACGCCTACAACGAGGCCGAGGTTTTCCAGGTTTACCCCATGCAGCTCGAGGAACCGCTGGCAACACTGGAGATTCCTCTCTTGCCCGAGGATTCTCCTGTCTTGCTCGACCTTCAAACTGTGTTCAAGCGTTGCTACGACGCGGGTCCATACGCTCGCGAGATCGACTATGGCGCTCTTGCCCTTGTTCCTCCGCTTGATCCCGATCAGGCGGCCTGGGCGCGGAGTCTCCTCGGGATCAGCAACTGAATCAGACATTGCCGCCGCGCCGGGCCCAGGAAGAGGAAAGGGGCAACCCACCTT
The DNA here is from genome assembly GCA_049966735.1 of Isosphaeraceae bacterium. Lineage (GTDB taxonomy): Bacteria > Planctomycetota > Planctomycetia > Isosphaerales > Isosphaeraceae > Aquisphaera. Next base: position 3,013 of record JBMFUH010000099.1, on the reverse strand, counting down.
CTGCCTCGGTGGCCAACGTGGGACAAGATTCATTGCTCTCGGAAGTGCAGGCCAGGCTCGATGGCGCCAACGGGGGAGAAGCCCCATGGATTTCACCTCCGGGTCGAGCTTAGAATGAATTTCATCGTGGTGAGTCACGTCATGGTTGAAGCCACGTAGAAGCACCGACCAAATTCCCAAGCGGCCCGTCAGCGGCCGTTGGGCGATGAAACTCATCGACTGAAGCGAAATTCATACATCATACAGACTAAGAAACTAGCCGAGAACGGTCGTAACCCCTTGTTTTTCCAGGGAATCGGGACGCCGAAACGGCGTTCTCGGATAGTTTCTAAAGCCCTCCTTGGTTCCTTTGTCACGCGCATGCCTCGATCCGGATCGCTCGGGTCCTTGCCTCGTTTCGTTTGGCATCCATGGATTTGTACATGATTTCACTGCTGATACGATTGAACCGCCCGGGCGGCTGGCGTTCTCGCCCCGCGCTTCGGGCGCTGGTTCTGCCGATGGCGGCCGTTCTGGCGATAACGCTCACTTCCGCGGCGGCTGACCGGCAGAGGCCGTCGAGCGGACGGGACAGGACGTCCGGTCGAGGAAGCTTCATCGACCGCCTGCTGGCGGATGCATGGAAGAAAGCCGGAGTCAAGCCGGCGCGGCTGGTCAGCGATGAGGAGTACCTGCGTCGGGCCTACCTTGATCTGCTGGGCCGGATTCCCAACGTCCAGGAGGCCAGGGCGTTCCTTCAGACCAAAGAGCCGGACAGGCGTGAGAAACTCGTCGACTACCTGCTCGACCATGCCGACTATCCCAAGAACTTCGCCACCCAGTGGTCGGTCCTGCTGATCGGCCGGGGCAATCAGGGCCAGATGGTTGACCGCCCCGCGCTGGCGAGCTGGTTGCGCAAGCAGTTCGCGGCCAATCGCCCCTGGAATCAGGTCGTCTACGACCTGGTCACCGCGACCGGGTCGAACAAGGAAAACGGGGCGGTCAATTTCACACTTGCTCACCTGGAATTTGGCGCGGTGCCGCTGACGTCCCGAACCACGCGGCTCTTCCTGGGTCAGCAAATCCAGTGCACACAGTGCCACGACCATCCGTCCAACGACTGGAAGCAGGCAGACTTCTGGAGCATCAACGCCTTCTTCAAGGGGATCAAGACCGAAGCCAAGACGTCGGCGGGCGCGACCGGCCTGGAAGTCTACGACCACACCGAGCTGTCCGATGTGCCGACCGACGAATACGTCCGGTTCGACAAGCGCAACGGCATGGTCGGCATCGCTTTTCCCAAATTCCTCGACGGCCGGAAGATCAGCCAGGGGACCGACGTCATCCGGCGCACCGAGCTGGGCAAGCTGATCGTGGACTCGAAGAGCGACTACGTGGCGCGGGCGTTCGCCAACCGGATGTGGGCCCATTTCCTGGGCAAGGGATTCGTCAACCCGGTCGACGACCTGGGCCCGCACAACCCGCCGTCCCATCCCGAGCTGCTGGACAGGCTGGCGCACGAGTTTCAAGCCAGCGGTTACGAAATCAAGCAACTGATTCGCTGGATCATGGCCAGCCGCCCTTACAATTCCACCAGTTTCAAGCAGCCAGGCGCGGAGAAGGCGGAAGGACAGTTCACGTCCATGCAACTCCGTCCCATGACGCCGGAGCAACTCTTTGATTCGTTGCTCACGGCGACGTCGGCCCACCGGACCGGTAACGGTTCGCGGAGCGACCAGAAGCGCAACGGCTGGCTGCGGCAGTTTCTCTTCACCTTCGGCAACGACGAGGGAGACGAAGCCACGAGCTTCCAGGGAACCATTCCCCAGGCCCTCATGATGATGAACGGCGAGCTGATGCAAGACGCGCTCTCGGGCAAGCCGGGAAGCTTCCTGGCCGACACCCTCGTGCAGGCCCGGCATCAGGCTCGCGCGCCGGAGGTCTATCTGGTGAACCAGATCTACCTCGCCGCCCTCAGCCGCTACCCGACCAGGCGGGAGCTTCAGCAGGCCGGACACTTCCTGGCAACCCAGCCCGATTCGCTCCAGGTGCTCCAGGACCTCTTCTGGGCATTGCTCAATTCCAACGAATTTATATTGATCCATTGATACTTGTTTCAGGGAGCCCACCGTGAGCCTTTTTGACGCGCGATCCGGGTCCGAGATCAGCCGACGCCACTTCCTGGGCCATCTGAGCGCCAGTGCCCTGGGCATCCCGGCGCTCCAGTTCTTCTCGTCGCTTCAGGCGGGTGCCGCACAGGCCCGCAAGAACCATCGAAGCTGCATCGTGCTCTGGATGTCGGGCGGCCCCAGCCATCTGGACATCTGGGACCTCAAGCCCGAGAGCGACAAGAACGGCGGCCCGTTCCGGCCGATCGACACCTCGGCACGGGGCGTGAAGATCTGCGAGCACATGCCCAAAGTCGCCAGGCAGATGCACCATCTGAACATCATCCGCACGCTCGACTCCAAGGAAGGAAACCACGACCGCGGCACGTATCTGATGCACACTGGCTACATCCCCAACCCGACCGTCGTCCACCCGAGCTGGGGGTCCGTCTGCGCGTACGAGCTGGGCGACCAGATGAAGAACCTCGACCTGCCGCACTGCATCGCGATCAACCAGCCTGGAATGGGCGCGGGGTTTCTGGGCATGTCGTTCTCGCCGTTCGTGATCCAGAACCCCAACGCACCGATCGCCAACTTGAAGCTTCCCTGGGGAGTCGATCAGGCGCGGTTCCAGCGGCGGCTGGCCATGCTTTCCGGCGTGGAAAACGACTTCATCGCCCAGCGCAAGAGTCAGATGGCCCTCGACCACAAGGCGGTGTACGGCAAGACAATCCGGATGATGAGCAACCCGCGGATCCAGGACGTGTTCAACCTGAGCAGCGAACCGGCCGCGGTCCGCGAGGCGTACGGCAAGGGCTCCTTCGGCTCCGGCTGCCTGCTGGCCCGGCGGCTGGTCGAGCAAGGGGTCTCGTACGTCGAGGTCTCGCTGGGCGGCTGGGACACCCACGCGAACAACTTCGACACCC
>JBMFUH010000098.1:0-12246 GCA_049966735.1 Isosphaeraceae bacterium | reverse complement strand
GCGCCGCTCCGTCGACAGCCCAAGCGCCCGCCGCCGTTTCGTCGACAGCCCAGGCAACCGCCGTGGCTCGAGCCGCGCAGACCTCGCCCGTCCCGGCGGCGGAGGGCCCGATCCGCGTGCCGGCGGCCCGGTTCGACGAGCTGACAGACCTGGCTTCCGAGCTGATCGTGCAGGGAAGGTTCTGGCTCTCTCAAGCCGAGACCATGAAGACGTTCGCGACCTCGGTGCAGGATTGCCGCGGTCGTCTGCTGGGAAGTCTCGACCGGCTGCACGACGCCGGTCTCTGGGAAAAGGGGCAGCGGCCTGTCGCTCCGGCGGATCACGAGGCGGACGTTCCGGTCCAGCTTCGCCGTCTGGAAGAACAGGTGGCCGACCTTGCCGTTCTGGCGGCCTCGGCGCATGCCGCGGCGGCCCCGATGGCCGATCGTGGCGACGCGCTCGTCCGGCTCTCGCGGCGAATCTGGGACTCGTTCCAGTCGCTGCGGATCGTCCCCATCCAGGGCTTGTTCCAGCGCCTGGCTCGCGTGCTATATGATGCGGCGCGGGTCGAAGGACGGCAGGTCGAGGTCGTCATGAAGGGAGAGGAGACGGGGGTAGACCGGGCGGTGCAGGACAAGGCATTCGAGCCGTTGCTTCATGTCGTGCGCAACGCCGTGGGGCACGGGATCGAACCTCCCGAGGAACGGCTCCGCGCCGGCAAGCCCGCGGCCGGTCGCGTCACCCTCGAGGCCAGACGTGAAGGGAACACCCTGGTCATCGTTGTGGCCGATGACGGGAAAGGGCTGGACGATCAGGCCATCGCGGCCAAGGCCCGCCAGCTTGGCTGGCTGGGGCCCGACGAGATGGCCAGTCCCGAGCGGTTGCACGGCTTTCTCTTCCAGCCCGGTTTTTCCACCAAGGCGCGGGCCAACGCGATCTCCGGCCGGGGAGTGGGCATGGACGTGGTCGCCCGCGAGGTCGAGAATCTGCGCGGGACGCTCGGTCTGGCCTCTCAGCCCGTGCGCGGAACCCAGCTCACGATTCGATTGCCGGCGCGCCTGGCCCTGGAACCGGCGCTGATCGTGAGGGTCGCGGGCCAGCCTTTCGCGATTCCGGCGTCACAGGTTGAGCATGCCCAGTTGTATGAACCCTCGGTGCCCGGCCCCGAGGCAACCTCGGAGGGTGACGGGGAGCATTCGGGGGGGCGAACCGGCATCGAGATGAGTGTGAGCTACCGCGATCAGACCATTCCGGTGGTCTTCGCGCGGGAGATGCTCGGAATTGGCCACTCTTCCTCGGCAGCGTGGTCTAAGCTTGTGATAGTCCGGGCGGGAGATCGGCCGATCGGCCTGGTCGTGGACACGATCGAGCGGGCCGAAGACCTGGTCATCAAGCCACTCGGTGCTCTCCTGGCCGGTCATCCTTTGGTTTCCGGGACAAGCACGTCGATCAATGGGGAGGTGATTTCGGTCCTGCACTCGTCGGGTCTGGAACGCTGGCTGCTCCACCGGATGGCCTCGATGGCTCATTCGATCGCGCTCGCGGAACAATCTCCGTTCCCTGTCAAACCCGAGGAACGGATGGCAGTGCTGGTGGTGGACGACTCGATCAGTGTCCGGCGTGGCGTGGCCCGGCAACTCCGTGGGCTGGGCCTGGAAGTCCAGGAGGTTTCCGATGGTCTGGAAGCGCTGGGCCGGCTGCGCGATTGCCAGTTTGGACTGGTGCTGACCGACCTGGAGATGCCCAAGCTCGACGGCTTTGCCTTGCTCGCGGAGATCAGGCGCTCCACCAGGCTCCAGGCGATCCCCGTGATCGTGGCCAGCACGCGGTCGGATTCGGAGACGAAACGCCGCGTGCTGGAGCTGGGGGCTCGGGCCCTCCTCGCCAAGCCGGTCGATCCTCTGGAGCTCGCGCGCGTCGTCGAGCCCCTCTTGTCCGTGGTCAAAGGATGAATGAATCGAAACCCAATGGAGCTGGCCCGCGATGGACCAACCGCTTGTTCTGATCATTGACGACAGCCAGACGATCCGGAAACTCGTTGAGTGCCATCTCTCGCAGTCCGGCTATCGCGTTGCCATGGCCGCGGATGCCGAGGCAGGGCTGGAACTTGCTCGAACCATCCAACCACAGTTGATCCTGCTGGACCATCAGTTGCCCGGGACGACCGGCGATGAGGTCTGCCGACAGTTGCTCGAGAACGAGACGACCGCGACGATCCCGGTCGTGATCAGCTCGGCCATGCGGAACCGGGCCTACGCCAAGTACACCGAATATCACAATGTCGTCGACCAGATTCCCAAGCCCTTCACGCCCGAGTTGCTCAAGAGTGGAGTGGCCAATGCTCTTCAAACGGGCGCCATGGTCTTGCAGGCCCAGCGCACCGGCTGCGCCATGCCCGAGGCGGTGGGCCAGGTGCACGACGCGGTCCTGGAGGGAACGACGCGGGCATTCTCGCCGCGCGCGGTGCTCGATTTTCTGAACAACCTTCAGCAGACCGGCCGGCTGACGGTGGAAGCTGGCAAGGACCGGCTGCGCTTCGCACTGAGCGGCGGACGGGTCCAGGCGGTGTACTCGCCGACGATCGGCGCGGAACGGCTGGACAACCTGCTTCCCGCCGAACTCTCCGATCTCGGTCCACTCCTGGCGCTCACCCTCGGCGAGCAGCAAGATCCCTCGATGGCCGGGCTGGTGAAGATGCTGGAGAAGAGTCTGTCCGATCCCCGGCGGCTGCGTGTTCTCTTGAGGTTCCAGGCTGCCGTGCTCACCTATCTGGCCATGGTCAGCGAGCCGGGCAAGTTCACCTTCGAGCATGTGACTAGCCTGCCACCGATGTTCCAGGCCTTCCCCTTGCAGATCAGCGTTCCGGCGCTCGTCGTCGAGGGCTCGCGGCTCTGGGAACCGGTTGCCGACACGAGCGAATGGGAGAACCTCGTCTTCGCTCGCCTGGTCCCTCGAGGCGGAAATCCCGATCGGGCCGGCCTGGCTCCTGCGGTGATCAAGATCCACACGCTGCTGGATGGTGCCCACACCCTGGGAGAGCTGACAACGAACGCGGGCCTGGAACTTCGCGAGGTTGCGACAATCGTGCGAGGACTGGAGCGAGCCGGGCTGGTCGAGCGCCGGGCGGCTTCCTCGTCTTACTCCATCCTCGTCATGGAAGACGATCCCGAGACCATCCACGTGATCCGTGACGCCCTGGGCCCCGAAGGGGCCAATTATCAGCTCAAGATCGTCCACGACCGGATCGCCTCTCAGCTCTTGCTCAGGCGGCAGAGCTTCCATCTCGTGATCCTGGCCATGGATCGATCGGAACAGGAGGCGTTCTTCCGTTCCTGCAAACAGCAAAACACCAACGGGGCCCGTTACATCGGGATCCTCAACATCGATGAGGAGAGTGAACTGGCGAGGCTCGACGCGATGGGGCTCGATGGGGTGATCCATCGCCCCGTCACCGCGGCAAACCTGTGCGCGACAATCAATCATCTGCTGAAAAGCTAGCTGAGCTCGGAATCACAGCAAGGGTTCTTCAGTTATCCAACTTCTGGGGAGTCGTGGGATGGCCGGTCCAGGGCTGAGCGAGTCCTTCGATTGCAGACCGAACGAGGGCCAGATCGGTGAGACGTCCGTCGCCGATTACCTGGAGACGATCGAGATCTTGCAGGAAGAGATTGCGCGACTGGAACGCGAGCTACAGTTGCACGACGAGGCCCGGCAAGATGCGGTGATCCAGGAAGACTTCCCGGTTGACGGCCAGTTGGAGGCCTCTGGCCCGACGGACACCTCTGGAGTCGATTCCGAGGAAGTCGGCCGACTCAAGCAGGAGCTGGAAGGTCGCGACGAAACGATCGTTCTCTTGCTGGACGAGCTGAGTCGGGTTGAAGAAGCCCAGAAGGCCAGCCGGGCCGAATGGGAGCAATTGAACGGATGGGTCGCCGAGCTGGAGCATCGGGTCGAGGGACAGGACACGAGCGCGGCACAGCAACTCCAGAGCGAACTCGCGGCCCAGCGGCAGAGGGCCGACGCGCTACAGTCGAAGTCCGAGCAGGATCGACGCTCCTGGGATGCCCAGCGGCAGGTTTATCAAGAGGAGATCGCCCGGATTCAGGCGGCCCTGGATGAGGTTGCGGCCTCGGCCCAAGCACCCGCGGACGACAGAGCGGGCAAGACCGCCGAGGGCGTTGACCCGAGCCTGGTCGAGACGCTTCAAGCCGAGAATTCCCGCCTGCGCGCCGCCTGGCAAGAACTCGTGGATCGGGCGTCGGCCGCGGCACAGTCGGAAACGCTTGAGGCGAAACTGGCCGAGAGCCTGAGTAGTCAGCATCAGCTTCGTCGCCAACTCGCGCAACTCGAGGACGAGAGGAAGCGGGAACAACTCGAGCACGAGTCAACCGTGGCCGAGCTGCGCTCTCGTCTGTCCGGGGTTTCGCGGCCGCCGACTCAGACGGCGCGGGATGAGAGTACGCCCGCTGACACCAACCACGAGCATGACCTCGATTTACGTGTCCGGGCACTGCGCCAGCATCTTCAGGAAATCGAGGAGCGCGAGAGGATGGAACGCGAGGAACGACGACAGAAGAACCTCGTCGTTCGACTCTCGCGATTGTGGAGCCGGACGAGCCCGCGATGAGGTCGGCTGTCGACCGTGGTCGAGCCCATTACAGGGAAAAAACCTCGCATGGCGAATCACCTGCGTAATCCTGGAACATCGCCGTGGAGCGCTGAGTCCGGCGCTTCAGCGAAATCGGCTGCTCTCGCCGGCGCAGCGCTGATCGCGAGTCTGGAAGGGTTACGCCAGCGAGTGCTGGATCGCCTGGACTCGCTCGAACTGCTGACGCGACAGCGGCCGGCATTTCCACCCGGGATGGAACCGGGCGAGGCCCTGAGCCAGGCTCTCGAATTGAAACAGGCCGCTCTCGAGAAAACAGAACACCGGCTCCAAGCCCAGGCTCTGCATCAGGAGAAGGAGTGGACAGCCTTGCTGGCCCAGCTCGAGGCAGACCGTCGCTTGCTCGCCGAGGCCTGGGAGCGCATCGAGCAGGAGCGCATCGCGTCGACCGGCGCATCGGGCCAGCACGATCATCCTCAAGCGCATTTCGAACACCACTCCCCAGGCCACAAGCATGGTCCGCGGAGCCGCGCCCAGCCCACGATCTCACACGGCGACGCGACGGTCACGTCGCGGTCGACTCCGGCTGACGCGGAGTCCGATCACCCGCTGGGCCAGGAGATCCTCCGGCAGTTTCAAACCCTGTGCAGCGACGTCCGGCGCAACGCCGAAGACCGTCGCGAGGCTCGTGATCCAGGAAGAAGGCCAGAACCGTGAAACGCCAGGACCCTCCCGCCGATTTCGGGCCGCGCGTCGTCCGTTCGCCGGCCCCTCCCATGACCACTCACGCTTTGCCCCCTTCCGGCCGTGCTTCTGGCTCGGCTCGCTCGATGGCCTCATCGAACTCAGGCTGGGCGCTTCGGCTTTTCCGCTGGCTCAGTCAGCGGGAAACTCGTTCCAGCAAGAGCGAGTTTCCTCACCGACCGCCGGCCCGGAGCGACGAGAGAGGGCGCCGACTTGCGAGTCATGATGGCTCTGTCGGCATGGCCAGACCGGTGATCGATGAGGACCGTTACGCCTTTGCACTCCACAAGGACTCCATCCATGAGATCGGCGATTCCGAGGCTCAGCATGCCTGGGATTTCCTCCGCCAGCAGATGGCGCTGGTCCCCGCGGGCGCGGTGGACGTGATCCTTTGCGACGGCAGCAGCGCAGGCAGAGAGGTCGGCGGCTTCTTCCTCGATCGTTACGCGGTGACCAACCGGCAGTTTCGCAAGTTTGTTCAAGCCGGGGGTTACAACACGTTGGAGATCTGGCCGCGGGAAGTCTGGCCCAGCGTGTCGCGGTTCATCGACCGCAAGGGACGCCCCGGCCCGCGAACTTGGGAAGACGGCAAGTTCCCCTCCGGCCAGGCCGATCATCCCGTCGTCGGCATCTGCTGGTACGAAGCGCTCGCGTATGCCCGCTGGGTGGGTAAGCGACTGCCCACCGCCCTCGAGTGGCAGAAGGCGGGAGGCTGGCCCGAACAACTTTCCGGAGGCGCCTGCAACCGCTATCCCTGGGGTGACCTGTTCGATCCCGAGCGGACCAACCTCTGGACATCGGGTATCGGCAAGACCGTGCCGGCCGACGCCTATCCCACAGGCTCTACCCCCAACGGCATCTTCCAGATGACCGGCAATGTCTGGGAATGGCTGGACGATCCCCTGGAGACGATCCCCTGCTCCGAAGGAACAACGTTTCTGCCCTGGAAGCCCATGCGCCGGATCATCGGCGGAGCGTTCAACACCTACTTCGCCAGCGAGGCGACCTGCCACTTCATCACCGGCCAGGGCGAGCTGGACCGCCTCGACAACATCGGCTTCCGCTGCGCCGTGTCTCTGGACCAGCTTCGGGCCCTCCCGTGAAAGGCCCCTGAACCCTCAACGATCCAAAGGGAGGTGACCTACCATGTCTTATCCTACGAGTTCATCTTACGGCCGAGCCCCTCAGGAAGTTCCCTGTCCGCTCTGCGGCGGGCACGCTGCCGCCGACCATCCCTGCGCAACGTGCGGCTTGCCCTACCGGGTGATCGAATCGATCCTCAACCGTTCGGCCCCTCCGCGCTTTCTCGGAGTTCTGGGACCGACCGGAGTCGGCAAGACCGTCTATGTGGGGATGCTCGTGGACCTGCTCGCCCGCGGCGCCTGCGGATTGCACGGGCTGGCGCAGAGCCCGTTCACCTTGAGCCTGCACCGCAACCTCGTTCTGGCCCTGGAACGCCAGCGGTTTCCCGAGAAGACGCCGGTCGAGTCCGACCAGTGGAACTGGGTTCATTGCGCCATCTACGCCGGCAAGAACAAGGCCCCGTACGACATCATCACTCCCGACGTGGCCGGCGAAGCGGTTGCCGGCGAACTGGAAAACCCCGGCAGCTACAAGACCATCCGCGCGCTCATTGCTGGCTGCGCGGGCCTCGTGGTTCTGGTCGACATCCTCGAGGTGATCGAGGACGGCCAGGGCCAGGAACTCTTCGCCATGCAGCTCATCAGCTACCTGGACGCGCTTAGGCCGGGAAGGCGCAAGCGCAAGATCGACGTGCCCGTGGCGATCGTTTTCACCAAGACCGACCTCTGCGATGCGTGGTCTCGCGATCCGGCCACGTTCGCCAAGGCCAACGCAAGGGCGCTTTACACTCAATGTGAGACGCGGCTCCAGCGTTACTCGTTTTACTTCTCGGGTGTGGCCGGCTCAACGGGCCGGCTGATCGACCGCGATGGGCAGGTGACGCTGGTTCCCTTGCGCGTCGAGCCTCGGGGAATCGTCGAACCATTCGCGTGGATGATCAACCAACTGCGCTAGGGCGCGCGGAACGAGCACCATGCTCTGGTCTCGAGTCAGACAGCGAAGCGGAGGTTGGATGTGAAGGCTGAACAAGCCATTTTCACGTCGCTGCCTCGTCACGGACGAGGCGGCTATCACCTGGTCTCCCGCTCGCGAGGCGTGGCCGCCGGAGACGCCCAGGCCCTGGCGCGCTGGGCGCCTTCGCACGGCTCGCTGATCGTGGATGAGAAGAATCGGACCAGCGTGAACTTCCATCCCCTGCCCAGCGGCCGGTATGCCCTGTCGCGCACGTGCGCGGGCCCGCCCGAATACAGCGGACGCGGCGGAGCACAGCTCTACACCCACTTCCTGATCGTCGACGACGCGACGCTAGAGGCCGTGCGGTTTCAGCCGTTTTTGATCTACCGCGATGCCGCCGCACTCGGTTATTTCACCTATCAGCCCAACCCTGGCGAGATCCTTGAGCCCGTCGCCCTCTCTCAACTTCATCCGCCGCGAGATGCCGCCTACTGGGCCAACCAGGCCGTGCATCTGCGCCTTCCCCCGGCTACGTCTCTGCACAAGCAGCTTCAAGCCAATCACCCTCTCCAGTTCGCCTATTCCGGAGATCGCATCGCCCTGGCCGAGTGCTGGATCGGCCAGCTTTCACCCGAGGCCGTGCGCTCCACCAGCTTCTCCACCAGTTTGATCCCCTCGTCAGACCGCCCCTTTGTGCTCACGCTTGTCCAGGACAAGACGAAATAAAGCCCGTAGGCCCTACAGCCTCGCGGGGTGTGCCGAATGAAATGAGGCCGCCCAAATCTCTCCAGGACATTGCCAGCCTGGGCCCCTGTCAACTATGATCGTCGCCAGATTCACATGGTTTCCTGATCCATGACCGTCCCCGACACGCTGCCAGCCTGGCCGGTCGCTCAGGGTTGCCCGGGGCGATTGAAGCTTGACTTGGACCCTAGCCTCAAGGTATCTGGATTCATGGCCAAAATTATTCTTATCAATCCACGCTTCGAGGTTTCGTACTGGGGACTCGAGTACGCCCTGCCGGTTTTGGGCAAGCGAGCCAACACGCCGCTCACCTCGCTCCCGCTCCTTGCCGCCCTCACTCCACCCGAGCACGCGGTGACGCTGGTCGACGAGAACATCGAGGCCATTGATTTCGACCGCTGCGCCCGGGCCGACGTCGTCGGCCTCACTGGCATGGTCGTACAGCGCGAGCGGATGCGAGAAATCCTTACCGAGTTCAAGCGCCGAGGGACTTTTGTCGTGGTGGGAGGGCCATGGGTCACGGTCAAGGAAGACGACTTCGACGGGCTGGCGGACGCCATCTTCATCGGCGAGGCGGAACAAACCTGGCCGCGGTTTCTCGGCGAGTGGCGGAGAGGCGAGCACCAGAGACGCTACGAGCAGGCCGAACGGACCGACATGACCACGGTGCCGACACCACGGTTCGACCTGCTGAGAATGCGGAATTACCTTTTCGGCAGTATTCAGTTCTCGCGCGGCTGTCCGTTTCAATGTGAGTTCTGCGACATCATCGTCACGTTCGGCCGCAAGCCCAGGCTCAAGACGAGCCGGCAGGTCCTCGCCGAGCTCGACGCCCTCCGCGCCCAGGGAGTCCATGCGACGTTCATCGTCGACGATAATCTGATCGCCAACAAGCAGGCGATCCGTCCGGTCCTCGAGGACCTGATCGCCTGGCAAGAGCGGCACGGCTACCCGATGACCTTCTTGACCGAGGCGTCGATCGACCTGGCCGACGAGCCCGAATTGATGCGTTTGATGGTGGAGGCGAACATCGTCAACGTCTTCGTCGGCATCGAGAGCCCCAACGAGGCATCCCTGCGCGAGACGAGAAAATTCCAGAATCTCCGACCCGGCGGCACCTTGGTCGAGAAGTTGCGTCGGATCCAGGAGGCCGGCATGGAGGTGATGTGCGGGATGATCCTGGGCTTCGACCATGACGACGAGACAATCTTCAACGCCCAGGTGAAGTTCATCACCGAGGCGCGGGTGATCAACGTCATGCTGGGGATGCTCTCGGCGATTCCCAAGACGCCGCTTTACGACCGCCTGATCCGTGAAGGCCGGCTCGACACCGCGGCCGAGCTGGAGTTCGGCACGAATCTCATCCCCCTGCGACTGGGCCGCGACCAGCTCCGCGACGGCTTCGTGTACGTGCTCTCCTCGTTGAACGACACCAGGGCGTACTTCCAGCGGCTCGAAGCTCTCTATCTCGACGCTCGGCTTGACTTCAGCCGAGGGGCGAACCGGTACTGGCGGAAACATCCCTGGCATTCGGCGAAGGCCCGGGGCCTGATCCTCGCCGATGCTCTCAGACTTCTGGCTCGTCTGACGTGGAAGGTGGAGGATCGCTCTTTACGTCGCGAGTATCTCCGGCGCATCTGGCGGCTGGTCAGGGCCCGCCCCGACCCCAGCATGCTCTGGATCTCCGTGGTCAAATCGGCCATGCACTACCACGCCCATACGATGGCTCACCGGATGTCGGGGGGAGAGACTCCTGTCTTCAATACATACTAAAGATCCGAGCTGTCGTGGGTACAAATTTCACTTACCTGTAGCAAGGATACCGGGTATTCGCCCCGAAGGGACGGCGGTCAATAGCCAGGGGTGAAACCTTCGTTGTTCTACACAACTCCCTACGAACCCTGGAATATTCGTGTGCATTGGCATGTGCATGGACCTTGGGGAATTCGCCGGCTGTCTGGGAAGCTGGCACCGATTTGAGGCTCGATGTTGGCCTTGGCGGACCAGGTTGGGTTTGCAAGAATGGCGAGCCAGTGAACAGACATAAGCTTCGTGGGACAGGTAAAGGAGTGCTCCCATGCTGGCACCTTGAGTCGTCGAGGAGATGAAAACGGCGGAACTCAATGACAAGCGGTTGGATGATCGGCTCCAGAGGGTTCTTACGGGTCCTGGTGCGCGTCCCACGGCGAGTATTTCCGCGGCGTGCGGCGGCTACGCCGTTTTCTGCATCCGCTGCACGCCTTCACTCCGATGGTACGCCTCTGGGGACGGTGGCGGCGACCTGGTGGACTCGAGCCGAGGACAAGCCCCCGGCGTCGACCCAAACGCGAGCCCAGCGCGCTGCCACGCCGATCGAGGACAAAGAGAGCGATCACTGGCTCTGTTCCCCGCGCCAGGCCCAGGCCGAAGCGGAGCGTTGGCCCGCGACGCGGATCGTGTTCGTGGCCGATAATGAGGCGGACATCCACGAGGTCATCACGGCGGGGATGGAGCAGCCTCACTCTATCTGATTGTGACTTGGCGGACACTGTACGTGTGTCGCTATGGGACAAATGACAAGGAGATGAAAACTCCATGACAACACGACGGGAATTGCTGACGGCTGTGGGCGGGGTGGGATTCGCATCGATCTGCGGGCAAGCGGCCGGCGCGGAGGATGCGGGCAAGGCCAGCGAAGACCGCGAGCTCTACGAGCTGCGCCGGTATGCGATCGCCACGGAGGAACAGAAACACGGCTTGGACGCATTCTTGAAAGACGCGGCCATTCCCGCGTGGAACCGGATCGGCGTCTCTCCGGTCGGCGTCTTCTACCCGGAGAAGGACTTGAGCCCGGTCTACGTGCTCTTGCGCCATCACTCGGCCGAATCGATGTTGCACAACACCCACAAGCTCCTGTCCGACGCCGAATACCTGAACAAGGGGGCGAAGTTCCTCAACGCTCCGGCCGACAAGCCGGCGTTTCAGCGCATGGAAAGTGGGCTCTTTCTGGCCTTCAAGGGGATGCCCGAGCTCGCCACGCCGGTCAAGTCTCCCGGGCGCGTTTTCCAGCTCCGCACCTACGAGAGCCCGAGCGTGAAGACCGGCCAGAAGAAGATCGAGATGTTCAACGACGCCGGAGAGATCGCCATCTTCCGCCGCGTGGGACTGCACGCCGTCTTCTTCGGTGAGGCGCTCGTCGGCGCGAAGATGCCCAACCTGACCTACATGCTGGTCTTCGAGAGCCCCGACGAGCTCAAGGCCAACTGGTCGAAATTCGGCAGCGACCCCGGCTGGCGGAAGCTGAGGACGATGGCCGAATACTCCGACAAGGCGATCTTGTGCGGGATCACCAACCTGATCCTGAAGCCGGCCGATTATTCGCAGATCTAATGTTGTGGTGAATCCCCGCGAATCACAAGGCTCGCGTGCTCTGGAGGTCAGGAGCAGACCGCGTTTCCATCCAACCGATGAGGTCGCGCGCGTAGGCGGTCGGGTCGGGCTCGAATTCCAGGGTGTGATGGCCGTCGGGGTAGTCGATCACCTTGCGGTCGGTCGAGGCAAGCTTTTGGAAGTAGTCGAGCGTGCGGGCGTTGTCGACGATCCGATCGTGGCCGGCCAGCATCAAGAGCACGGGCTGCTTGATATGCCCGGGGGCGCGCCGAACCATCCGGTCGATGAAGAAGCTGGTGGCCATCAGCCCGGCAGTGCCCTGGCGCAGGCTGTGCGGGTCTTGGGCGATGAAGGACTGGGCCTCGGGGTTCGCCGTGAACAGGGCCGGGTCGGAAAGCGGAATTGGAAACAGCTTGCGCCGGTTCGTGAGCATCGCCCAGGCGATCTGGAGCTTCTCTTTTCGAGACACGCCGACACGCGGCAGCAGACCCGGACAGATCAGGGCCAGGCGGTCGACCAGCTCGGGATGTCGGGCCGCGGCGATGACCGCGAGCTTGGCGCCCCAGCTTATCCCTCCCAGCGTGATCGGCAAGGAGGCGTCTTCCCGACGTAACGCCGCCAGCCACTCGACGATGTCAGCAACGAGCCTGCCTCCGGAGGGAGCGTGACCGCGATCGCGCAGGTTCGGCCCCGATCCGCGGCGGTCGGGAAACGACGCCTGATAGCCCGCCGCCGCCAGCGTCCGCCCCAGCGAGTGATACCACCCC
>JBMFUH010000097.1:10799-12344 GCA_049966735.1 Isosphaeraceae bacterium | reverse complement strand
TGGTGGCGCTGGGCTTCGTCGGGTTGCCGTCGGCCAGGCAGTGCCCCAGCCGACTCCCGAGCACGAGCGGTTGGCCAAGATCGTGGGAACCTGGGATGCGACGGTCAAGAGCTGGATGCAAGGGCCAGATCAGGAGCCGACCGTTTCCAAGGGGGTGGAAACCGTCAAGCTGATGCCGGGCGGCCTGTGGGCTCTCTCCGAGTTTCATGGCAAGTTCGGCGAGCTGGATTTCCATGGGGCCGGGCAGTCCGGCTATGACCCTGCCAAGAAGAAGTACGTGGGGACCTGGGTCGACTCGATGGAGACCACCCTCACGATCATGGAGGGAGACTTCGATCCCCAGACGAAGACGCTCACCATGCATTCCCAGGGCAAGGGGCCCGGCGGCACGCCCTACGAGATGAAAACGACCGAGGTGTACAAGGACCATGCGCATCGCGTCTTTATGATGTTCATGAAATTCGGCGAATCGAAAAATGAATATGTCAAGATGATGGAGATCTCCTACGTCAGGCGGGCCGAGGAGGGAGCGAAGAAGTAGCGGTTGGCCCCCGCCTCAGCAAGAACTCGAGGGTTGCGCTCACGACCTGGTCGCGCTCGCGGTCGAGTGCGAGGAGATGGTCGGAGTTGGGCAGGCTGACCAGTTCTTTCTCGGTCGAGCCCAGGTTCTGGTACAGCCATTTCGCGCTGGCTGGCTCGACGACGGTGTCGAGCTGCCCCTGAAGGATGAGCGTGGGCGTGGTGATGGATGGCACAAGCGATTTGACCTGCTCGATGAGTTCCAAGGCCGAGATGGCGGCGTGCAGGTTGAAGGTGCGAAACCGTTCGGCCTCGGCAGCGCGGCGCCTCATCTCGGAATCGCGCACGGCGGGCGGCCTGCGCGGGAGGTCGGGTACGATCCGGGCGAGCGGACGCAAGAGCATCGCCGGCCGGAACGGGACGAGCGCCGTATAGCGAATCGCCAGGAACGGAGCCAGCAGGACCAGCCGCGCCACCGGGAGCCTGGCGGCCATGTTCAGTCCGATTGTGGCTCCGGTCGAGAAACCGATCACGGCGACGGGATGGCCCAGCGCCGCCAGTTCGTGGAAGGCGTTCTCCGCGGCTGCCGTCCAGTCTTTCCAGGTCGAGACCGGCATTCTTGGTCTAGGCCCTTCGTGGCCGGGGAGCACGGGAGTCGTCGTGCGCAGGCCCTCGTTTTCGAGCGCCTCGATCAGTGGCTTCAGCTCGTACGGACCGCCCCCCAACCCGTGGAGCACGACGCAGGAAACCGGCCGTCGGGGAACGGCCGCGAAGCTCTCCGCTGGGTTGAGTTCGGTTCGGTCTGGCGGCATGAACCAGGACCAGCTTGCGGTTGCGGAAGAGTCGGGCCGGCGCTGCACGGCGGCTGCCCACCCCGCCGGGATTTCAAAGGCCACGGCGCGGCCGGGCAGTTCAGAGATATCAGGGACCAAGGCCCGTCGCAAGGCTCACATTCCGGTCGCCTGATCTTGCTCAAGGGCCGCCACTTGGGAATAGGTGGGGAAGAACTTCCCTGGATTCGATTCG
>JBMFUH010000097.1:0-10789 GCA_049966735.1 Isosphaeraceae bacterium | reverse complement strand
GGGTCAATTCCGCCGCAGGCCGGACAGAATGTCCGACCGACTGCAAAGGCTGGTTGGGCTCATCTCGGTTCCGTGTCCCACCGGCCAATTGACCCTTTCCGCTCTTCTGTTAAATTGGAGAGCAATCCTCATGCCTTGACCGGTCTGGGGCTCATTCTGGAGGTGGGCAATCTCGTCCTGACGGGTGCGTTCGCCCATGCCTCATGAATATGAACAACTGAAGTAACTCCATGGCTTTCGACCGCCTGGCGGATCGGGTGGTGAGTGCGCTTTAGCGGACCTCCCGGCCGGCGCGGATGTCAGATGCTCAATCAATCGGCTCACGACCGCTATGGGTACGCGGAGACAAGGCAGCGAGAGTGGCGGAAAGCTGGCTCGGATTTGATCTGGTGACGGGGTGGCTGATCTGCCTGCTTGATGGCTGGGTGGTCTTGCTCCCCTTTTGGCGTTTCCGCATTGCTGGAGACAGGCCGCGGAACCAGCTTCCCGTGTTGATTGGCCAGATTCATCAGTGGATGGGCGGGGGATGCTTTCCGGAGGATGGCATTCACAGCCCCCTGGCCAGATTCCACCAGCCTTGTGTCGGATTGGATCGACGAGCAACTCGCCGAAACCGCTCGACTTATCCGTTCCGATCGGGCCGGCTCCGTAGCGGCGCCTGGGCCCACGCGGCCTCGGCTTGCTTGCCTGGCTTCTCGTCCGGAAGACGAATACGGGGGCGATTGAAACGGCGTCTGGATAGCTCCGCGCCCGCTGGCGACGGAGACCCGCTTACGCGGGTCGTCTCAAGGTACTCGCCTGGTTGTGTGGATTCACCCACGGTTCGCCACGCCCTTGCCGGTTTCCCATGCGTTCGGGAGAACATCCCGGAGCCTGGCCAGATCGGTGGAAAGCCTGATTTGGAAAGGCCTTGGGCGAGGTGGACGGGACGACGATCTGGGGGTTGGTCGGGCTGATCGTGGGCATGCTGGGCGGGCTTGGTGGCACCTACGTCCTGGGCCGTCTCCGCGCCCAGGCGGCTCGGGGACTGGCCGACCAGATTCTCGCCAGCGCTTCGCGCGAGGCCGAGACCATTCGCAAGCAGGTGGAACTCCAGGCAAAGGAAGAAGAGCTCAAGTACCGCGACGAGCTTGATCGCGAGATGGACGAGGTGCGCAAGGACCTGCGCGAGCAAGAGAAACGGCTCGAGAAGCGCGCCGACCTCCTGGACCAGAAGCTCGACCTGATCAACCGCAAGGAGCGCGGCATCGAGTCCATTCAACTCTCACTGGCCAATCAGCAGGAAGAGCTTCAGAAGCGGCAGCAAGAGGTCAAGGAGACGCGAGCCCAGGAGCGCGAGCTCTTGCAGAAGATCGGTCGGATGACGCTCGAGGAGGCCCGCGCGATGCTCCTCAAGCGGGTCGAGGAAGAGCTGCGCGGCGAAGTCGGCCTGCTGGTTCAACGATACGAAGCGTCCGTTCGCGAGACCTGCCAGCAGCGGGCAAGGGAGATTCTGACGACGGTGATCCAGCGCTACGCCGCGCCGCATACCGCCGAGGTCACCGTGAGCACGGTCGACATCCCCAGTGACGAGATGAAAGGGCGGATCATCGGCCGCGAGGGACGGAATATCCGCGCCTTCGAGAAGGCGACCGGCGTGGATGTCATCGTCGACGACACGCCGGGGGTCGTGGTTGTCACCGGCTTTGACAGCGTGCGCCGGGAAATCGCCAAGATCGCCCTGGAGAAGCTGATTCAGGACGGTCGCATTCATCCCACGCGAATCGAAGAGATCGTCAAGGAGACCCAGGAGGAGATGGAGCAGCACATCCGCAAGCTGGGACAGGAAGCCGCCCAGGAGGCGGAGGTGATCGGTCTGCACGACAAGCTGCTGGACTACCTGGGCCGGCTCAAGTTCCGCACCAGCTATTCCCAGAACGTGCTCCGGCACTCCATCGAGGTTGCCTTTCTGACCGGGATGATGGCCGAGGAAATCGGTCTCTCGGGCGCACTGGGCCGGCGCTGCGGGTTGCTGCATGACATTGGCAAGGCCGCCGATCACGAGATGGAGGGGGGGCATCCGGCCGTCGGAGCTGAACTTGCCAAGCGGTACGGCGAGGGCCGCGAAGTGGTCCACGCCGCGATCGGGCATCACGACGACCTGCGGGTTGACGCCCCCTACACGGTCCTCGTCGCCGCGGCCGACGCGATCAGTGCAAGCAGGCCCGGAGCCCGCCGCGAGACCCTCGAAAAGTACGTGCGGCGGCTCGAGGAGCTGGAGGCCCTCGCCCTGGGGTTCCCGGGCGTCGAGCACGCCTACGCCATTCAGGCCGGACGCGAGGTGCGGGTCTTGGTCGACAGCCAGCGCCTGGACGACGCCGGCTCAGCGGCACTTTGTCGAGAGGTGGCGCAGGCAATCCAGAACCAGTTGAGCTATCCTGGCGAGGTGAAGGTGACTGTCTTGCGGGAAACTCGAGCGGTTGAGTTTGCCCGCTGAAGCGCTCCTCGGGGGAGCCTGACTCGGCAGCATTTTTGCCGGAACTCACCCGCCTTGAATGAGAGCGAGCCTTGCATGCCACTCAAGATCCTGTTCATCGGCGACGTCGTCGGTTCGCCCGGGAGGAAGATCGTCTGCCAGACCTTGCCCCGCTTGATCCCGCGCTGGGGGATCGGCCTGGTCGTCTGCAACGCCGAGAACGCGGCCGGGGGCTCGGGGCTGACCCTCCGCTGCTTCGACGAGCTGATCGAGTCGGGCGTCGACGCGTTGACCATGGGTGATCATGTCTATCGCAAGGATGAGATCTTTCAGATCTTCGAGCGTTCCGACCGGGCCGTTCGCCCCGCGAACTTTCCCCGCGAAGCCCCGGGGCCCGAACTGACGCTCGTCCAGGCGCGCGACGACACCCTGGTCGCCGTCTTCACCGTGCTGGGGCGAACCTACATGCGGGCCGTCGACTGCCCGTTTGTCGCGGCCGACCGCGTTCTGGAACGGATCGGCGGCACGGCCCGCGTGATCGTCGTCGACGTCCACGCCGAGGCCACCAGCGACAAGCAGCTTCTGGGCCGATACCTCGACGGCAAGGTCTCGGCCGTGCTGGGCACCCATACCCACGTGCCCACCGCCGACGAGCAGATCCTCAAGCAAGGGACCGCTTACCAGACCGACGTGGGCATGACCGGGCCCCATGACTCGATCATCGGCCGGCGCTATGATCGCGTGCTCAGCACGACGCTCTCGTTCGTGCCGAGCTACTTTGACGTGGCGGCCGGCGACCCCCGCTTGAACGCGGCTCTGATCTCCGTTGACACCGAGACCGGCAAGGCCCTGTCGATCCAGCGTGTGTGCGTCAACCAGCAGGAAGCGCAAAGGATGCTCACCGCGACGGTCGACGAAACGCTCCCTCCATCGCCGACCGCCCCCCTGCACGGGTGATCCGAAACAATGCCAGCGGCCGGAGTCGGTCCGCCTTGTTGCTTGTGTCGAGAGAACCGACAATGGACCAGTAGGCGTTCCCTTCATGAATTGAGAGCGTTGCAGCGCGGGAGCCACAACCGGGAGGGGGACTCATGCACCATATCGTCGTCGATGACCAGCAAGCGAAGCTCATTTCCGAAGCGACCGAGGGCGTCGAAATCCGGGGCCCGCAAGGCCGACATCTCGGCTACGTGGCGCACGGTTTCTCCGACCTTGACATCACCGTTGCCAGAGAGCGAATGGCGGAGAGCGGGCCGCGCTCCACGACCAAGGATGTTCTCGACCTGAGCTCCCTGGAGTGCAAATGACCCGGTACACCGTTCTCTGGCACGCGATCACGCAAGATGAGCTTGCCGCTCTTTAGCTAACTACTGAGAATCGCAACGCCGTGACGGTGGCCGCGTATGTGATCGACCACGGACTGTTCCGGGACGCCGCGACCAAAGGCGTGGCCGTGGCTGAGGAAGTGCGTGCGTTTGGCGAATCAAGGTATGTAGCATCAAGATCACTGCACTCTTCTCCGTGACACGGGAGGCACGACGATCTCGGCGGGACGGCAGACCGACATGTCGCGGCGGTCCTCGACTGCGCCAATCCCCCTCCCGAGGCAGGTCGAGAGGGGAAAGCAGCCGGCAACTCAGTTCGGCTTGTCCAGGAACTTGAGCGGGCCGGGACGGGCCTCGACGAGCTTCCGCAGCCCCCGGACTTGGTTCCCCAGCAGGCCCGCGAGCCGGAAGTTTTCCGACGGTAGCTTGCGGCCGGGCACGCGGCGCGCCGTGGCCGGATGCCCCTTGGTTCCTGGGGCCAGTGATTCGAGATACCGCAATTCGGACACGAGCACGGTCGCCAGATCGTAAACGTCGCTCGGAGTGACCTGCTCTGGTTTCATGTTCCAGTCGACCGTGAGCATGGTCAGCCCCGATTTCGTCATCACGACGTGCATCTGCCTGGCACAGTCGGCCAGACTTTGATGCACATCCGCGGCTCGCATGCGGCGTTTCCGTTCCGGATTCTCCGGCGTGGCGCGCCGCGGGAACGCGCCAAGCAAATTCCTCGCCACCTCGTTCGCGAGTTGGAGTTGCTCGTTGACGTGGGTCGGCGTGGTGCCACCGTCGAGCAGCAGGTCCAACTGCCGGTTCGCTTGGACGATTGCCCGGAAGACGTCGCTCGGGGTCTTCCCGCTGTCCCGGGGCGGTGGCTCGCACTCTTCGATGTTGCCGACCCGCTGCTTCACGCGCCGCACGCGAACAAGAGTAGCATCGACCAGAGCGAGTACATCGGCAGGTCGAACATGGTCGTATCCTGGCGGTGTGGGAAACTCCGCGTGGTCTCCCTCCCCGAATTCCTCACCGAGGCGTCGTGCCTTCTGGACCAAGGTCAACGCTTGGAAGTAATTCTCACGCGTTGCGACATCTTTGGCGGTGACCTCGGGCCGTTGGTCCCTCGGCGCGCCGATCTCCCCGCGCACCAACTCGATCTCGGCCCGCAGCAGCTCGACGCGGGCAAAGACGTCCGGCGGCTGAACGACCGTTGGGGCCGCTCGATCCTGGGCCAGGAGCGTCTGGCCGCCGCCGATGAGGGTCAGAGTGACCGGTATCGCGAACAGTGTCTGCATCGTAGGGGGCTCCCGTTCAGAGACACAAAGCGCAAGACCGTTGCACCTGGCTTGCGCTGGCGCCGGTCGGCCGCAACCGGCGCACCACACGCCGGCCGGCCGACCTGCTCCATCCCCCGCGACCCGGCATGGCCGCCCGGGGATCGCGGGCGGACCATTCACTTTGTCTGAGGCTCAAGCCGGAGGCATTCAACCCAGCAGTTCAATCCGGCGCTCGCCCCGTCCTGGATAACAACGTGAGCATCGTCCCCGACGATCTGTCGGACGATGACGGTGGTTCCCACCGGTAACCTGACCTTCTCGACCTTGCGCGCCCTGGAAGACCGGGCAGCCGCTTTCCCTGAAGCGGGGACGAAGGAATCAACGATGACGTCGGAATCATCGAAAGAGACCAATTTGGCCTCCGCCCCGACTTTCAAGTCCGCGACTTTGAGATTCCGGTGGCCGGAACCCGGACTTCCCTGGCAGCCGGCGAACACCGCTGCCGCCACACCCAGGAGGACGAATGCCCCAATGGGCCGGGGCCGCCCACGTGAGGTTTGGCAGCCGGATGGCGAGTTAATAGGCGTTGGCACTGAGCACCTCCCCTCCGGCGCGTGTGCCAAGTCCCCACCAGATTCGCTGGCTTACCGACGTCTTCACGAAGCGGACCGAACCATCCATCATCAGGGCGTTTACCCCCCCCGGGTGGTAGCTCCGCGCCGTGAACGCCACGTATGTCATGTTATTGATGGAGAGGCCGAGGCGGCTGGATGTGAAGCCGATGTCGTAAGTCTGCCCTCCCGACGTGTAGGGGACGATGGTGTTGGGGGGGAAAACCGTGCTGATGCCAGTCTGGACATAGAGCCCGTTGACCCACTGGCAGTTGCCGAAGGCAACGTCGAAGGTGCCGCCGAAAGCAGCAATCTGGCTGGGGACGACGGGCACGGGCGTGCCCAGAACGTTGGGGTTGCCGCCGTCGTGGAGCGTGGCCTGATAGGTCTTGATCTCCGAGACCGCGAGCGTGTTGCTCAGGCCGTCGATGATGCCGGAAGGACGGATGCACTGATTCACGAGGAACATGCCGTCGCCCAACGTGTTGGTGTTGGGGTCCCACATGAGCCAGGTGCCGCCGTTGACGCCGTAGCTGGTCGGGAAGTGGTGGATCGGGCCAACAGGGTTCTGCTCCTGGTTGATCTCCGACGGGCAGATGAAAGATCCAATCAGGGTCTCACACACGGTTGTCTGGAGCGACCACCAAAGGTTGTAGTTGATCGAGTTGTACAGGTTGCCCTGTTCCATGTAAGGCAAAATGCGGGCATGGACCGAAAAGGTCAGGGCGAGCGTTCCCACAGGGAGAGCGCAGGACATCGGATAGGTTCCGACACTGCTCTCGTAATTCTGCAGGCCCAGGCCGATCTGCTTGAGGTTGTTCAAGCACTGCGCCCTGCGCGCGGCCTCGCGGGCCGATTGCACCGCGGGCAGAAGCAGCGCGATCAAGACAGCGATGATGGCAATCACGACGAGCAGCTCGATCAGGGTGAAGGCGCGGCGATGCGTCAAGGCGCGACAATGCGAATGAGGACGCATACGAATCTCCTTGAGAATGACTGGCAAGATTGTAGGTAGGTTGAGGCATCAGGCGCAACCTGACACCAAGCACATCAACAGTGCGCGCAAAACGAGCGCAACCTAGATGAAGAGCGGCGCGAGACCGCTCCTTCGCGAGCGATCGGAGCCCAGGCGCTTCGCGAGACATCTCGATGACCGCACGGGCACGCCGGATGGAATCGAGCCGGACTCGATACTTCTGGCCACGGCCGGCTGGCCCCAGGCGTCAGAATGGGGTGCATGCGGCTCTTGAGCGAGGGGGATGAAAGATCGAGCAGCCGCAAGCGGCTGGGCGGAGGTCGTTCTCATGACTGGCGCGGGAGAACGGCTCGGGACCGTCCATCAGGACCGTGCAAGCCAGTATCGCCCAGTTGCTCGGTCCAGCTTGGTGGCCAGAGACCGGGGAGGCGGGGGTGTCGGGATATCCCAAACAGAATGCCCCCTCACAGAAGCAATGACGCCCGCGCGGTATCCCGGTAGCGGATGCGGATGGCGTCGGGTCAACCACCAGCCCATCGAGGCTGGCCAAGAGTCCGCTCCATCGGGCGCCAGACATGACGTAGGCGGAACAGCCGGCGTCGGCAGCGGAAGACAAGATCGTGCCCAGCACCAGGAACGCCAGCAGCGTTCCAGATCGGAAAGTTGCCAGAGGATCGATTGTCGTGCGCCTAATCCCTGAGCTCGCTGTATCACGTGGGCAAGTGGAGGCGATCCTCCCGAGACCCCAGAGGGCGAAGATCCCAAACAACGGCCAGCTTCTTCGCCGAGAATCGCACCTCCGTTCGAGGTTAACAGCCGTATGATATAATTTCAATGCGTGTGGTTCCGAATCCTGGGAGTTGTTCTCGTGGAATGCTCCCGGCAGCCCCCTCGCCATCCATGGCGAGCGGGGCTCGAGCCGATGTGAGACGAGGCACTGGTTGGTGCCTCGACGTCTATGCCGACTACAACCGCGATTCCTCGATTTCACTCAGGCAATGATATCGGCGACCTTTTCGTTGGCCGATAAGACCCGGCGAACTCCCTGATCTCGCTGGCCTGGCCGGCCGCGGACTTGTCGGACGCTGTCTGGTCCTGCTCGATCTTCGGCTGGTAACCGAGGGTTTTCCGGTGATTGCCGGGGATGGCTTTCTGTTTCGACATGACCTCGTCCGTTGCTCTGGTCATGATTTCTGCTTCGGGTGCAGAGGAGGAATAAAGTCCCGATGACGGAAGACATCGTGGTGATCATCCTGTAAACGGGTGAATCTTTGGGGTCTTGCAGCTTCTTGTGGTCAAGAGCGATACCCGGAGGATGGAAAGTCCCCAAGGTTGGAGCGCCAGTGCTTCTCGGCGGAATGGCCCATGCAATCGTCCGATGGAGCCGCCGGAGCGCAAACTCCGATCGCCGGGGCGGCCGGCTTACCGACAGCGGCGCTCCGTGAAGACGACTCCACTCGATCTGTTGTCCAGTGCGTCAGGGCCTTGTCGAACCGCTAGTTGACTCCCCCTGTTCGGAAGCGGTCCGCGACTCTCCGCTCTGTGCTTGCAGGTTGCCGCCGCGGGCTTCCTCCTGCAAGAGCAAGATCAGCGCGTGTTCCAGCTCGTCGGGCTTGAAGCCGTACGGTCCCCGGCCGTTCTTGAAAGCGATCTTGCCCTGGCGGTCGATCAGGTAAAACCGGCCGGGCATGCCGCTGTAGCGGGCGCCGACGGCGTCGTCGATCGTGTCGACGAGCATCGGGAAGCCGAGACCGAGCAAGCGCCCGCAGCGCCTGGCCACTCCGGCTCGCTCCTCGTAGGTGGTTGGCTGCGCGGTCGACACGCCGACTCGTTCGTTGCTCTCCATCCGCCAGCCGTCGGTCGGGTGGGCTTCCCGGACGTAGACCATCACGAAGCTGGCGCGATCCTTGTAGCGATGGTAGAGCTTCTCGAAGTTCCCCGCGTGGCTGCGAAACGGTCCACACGTGAAATTGCCGAAGATCAGGACGACCGGCTTGGGGCCGATCAGCTTGGAGAGCGTGACTTCGGTCTTGCCGTCATTGGTCTTGAGCGTGAAGTCGGGGGCGGACTCGTCCAGCTTCGGTCCTGGTTGAAGCGAGCCGATCTCCTGGCGGAAGAGCCCGCGGACGAGCGTGGCCTTGCTCGGGCGATCGCCCCGCGACATGCCTCGACTCGGCGCTGGAAGCGCGGCCTCGAGATCGGACTTGGAGAGCCAGCCCATGTTCTGACTGTCCGCGGCGCGGAAGAACGCGTCCAGTTCCTCTTTCGTGATCTTGCCGTTGCCGTCACGGTCGAGGCGAGAGAAGATCAGGAGGCCCGGCGCGGCCAAGGGCGGACTGGTCGAGAAATCAAAATCCGCCTGGGTGAGCACCTGATCGTGATCACGATCGAGCCGCGCGAACTCGGCGCTGGCGCCGGGGAACTCGCCGCGGGCGATCGAGCCGTTCTTGTCGCGGTCGTACCGTTTGCGGGTGGCGTCCCAGCCGAACCGTGTCTGGGTGACGGCGGTCCGGAACCAGCCATAGTTCGGGCCCATCACCTCGTCATCGACGATGGCCGTGTACATGTCGAGCCACTCAGGGCGATCGGGCCAGGCCTGCTCCAGCGCCCGGGCGACCTCCTCGGCCTCTCTCGCCGCCGGAGAGCCGGTCGGGGTCGTGCCGGGTTTGGGATCGTCGGCCGCCGGCGGACGACCGGCGATCGGCCCAGCGAGAAACAGAATGACGATCAGCGATTGCATGAACCTTGTTGACATGAAAAAACTCCGATGTTGAGGAATTCTGGTTGATCGAGCAACAATCCAGCGCCCAGGGTCAAGGGCGCCAGGCCGGGCCCGCGCTCAACGCCTGAGCATGTCCCGGAAGACCGTGACCGACGGGCTGGTGCCGACGAGATAGTAAACGTCCTTTTCGAGCTTCTTGCTCTTGGCCGAGGTCGGGGACAGGGTCAGCTTGACCTTGATGCTCAGGTTGGCGCCGCGGGCCTGGCCGTCGCCGAGCAGCTTGTAGTCGAGCAATTTCGCCCCATCTTGCCACTCGAAGTCCTGGATGGTCATCGAGGTCACCGACCTGGGTTGATCGCCGCTCTTCCAGTGGTCCAGCGCCGTCACCAGGGCATCGCGGGCGCGGGGAGTGTCAACCGCGTGGGCCGAGCTTCCCGAGCACCCGGAAAGCGTCAGGATGGCCAGAGCGCTCAGAGACGCGACGATCACGCCCAGCGTGCCATAGCGGTTCAGGGCGCCGTCGTCGCCCGATTGCTGGCATGCAAGGTCTGCGGTCATGTTCCTCATTTCCCACTCTCCGTTAGTAGCTGTTCGCACTGAGGATCTCGCCGCCGGCAATCGTGCCGATACCGCGCCAGACCAGGAGATTGATCGAGTCTTTGATCCACTTCACCGAGCCGTCGCCCAGGAGCAGATTCACGCCGCCAGGGTGACGGCTGGAGGGCGGCATCACGGCGCGGAGCGAGCGGAAGAAGCCGCACGATCGCGTGTTCGGCCCTGAAACGTGAGTGAAGATGTGCTGACCGCACAGCCAGGGCGCGCCCATGAACAGCGGAAACTGGTTGGCCAGGTTCATGATGTCCACGGCCTGACACTGCTGGTACGCGTCGTTCGGGGTCGTGGGAGCGCCTGGCGAGAAGAATACGTCCGAAAGCGGGCTGACAATCGCGTTGTTGCCGTCGGCCATGACCCGCTCGCTGAAGAACCCGGTGTTGGAGAGGCCGTCGGTGATGGCCGCGAAGTTGGTTGCGCTGTTGCCGTGGAAAACGCCGTTGGGCGTTGGCATTCCCACGTTGGGGCCGACCGGTGCTTGCCAGACGATTCCGCTGCCCATATCGGCCATGTAATTGGTTTGTCCGCCGAGGGCCGGCAGAGGATCGTTGTAGTCGGACGGGCAGACGAACCCGTTGACCACGGTGTACATGGCCGTGTCGTTGCTCGGGTCCTGGTAACTGAAGTTGAAGTTGATCGAATTGAAGACGTTCGTCTGCTCGAGTTCCGGCAACATCATGGACAGAGCCGACAGCTCGGTGACGTTGAAGACCATGTCGGCGCCCGGGAGAACCCCGCGCGATTCATGATAATTGTGGCAAGCCAGGCCGATCTGCTTGAGGTTGTTCACGCACTGGGCGCGCCGGGCCGCCTCGCG
>JBMFUH010000096.1:0-12352 GCA_049966735.1 Isosphaeraceae bacterium | reverse complement strand
CGTGTTTGGTAGTTCACATCCAGGCCCTTTGCTGCCGGCTCGCGATCGTGTACAATCAGCGATCGTTGATGTGGCACTTTTGGCCAAGTGGTGCCATTCTTGGCCCTTGATGATGAGGGTTGACACACAAACACTCCAAGTGATGATCCTAAAACGACTTCTGGCGTGTGATCGGCGGGCTTGAGGTCGATTTCGAGGCCCTCGAAAGTGGCACTAAGTGGCACTTTTTCGGCGAAATTCCGGTGTTTGTACACTAGTATACAATGGGGCCTTTTCGAGTGGCGAGCGGCGAGCATTCCCGACTCCCGATTCCCTGCTCTCCACTTTCCATGAAGCCGTGCGGCCATGGGTGATTGTGCTCCAGTCGCGAGGCACAGCCTCTCCTCTTTTCCTAGTCTACCTATATTATACGCTGTGGTTTGGACCTTTGTTCGGCCTCAGAGACGAAAAAATCGCCTGGCGGCTCAGTAAAACAATCATTTACGGAAAACCCCGCATCACGCGCAAAATCGCTTTGTGGAAGCATGCGCGACGGCTCAAGCGCCATAAGGACTTGCCACCTGGGTTTGAACAGCGCCGTGGAGTGTGCATGTCCCGGGGTGTCCTTCCGCTGGAGTCGATCCGATCTGCTTTATGCCAGGAGCAGTCGACCTGCTCTGTCCCGTTGCAAGTCAACAGGTGATACGATGCGGCGACTCGTCGAGCGTGTGATGAGATTCTGGCTGAGGAGCGACTGGATTTTCAGGAGACCTGTCGTGCGTGGCCTTCTTCTCTCGCGACTTTCGTGGCTCACCTGCGCCGTGGTCTTCGCGACGTCTGCCTGGTTCGACAGCCTGGCCTTCGGGCAAGAGGTCTCAAGCCTCTACAAAATCACCGGAGGCGTCAGCGACACGGCATTGCAGTATCGTCAGTTCGTCCTTGCCCCGGGAAAGGAAGAAGTCCTCGCCGAATTGAAGGGGCCCGGGAAGGTGACGTACTTTTACTTCACCGATGACAGCAGCGGCAAGATCGACCCGGGAATTGTCCTCAAGGTTCTCTGGGACGGCGCCAAGGAGCCCAGCATCCACGTCCCCCTGGCTGACTTCTTCGGAGCGATCGGCGGACGAACAATCGATTTTCACTCATCTCTGTTTAAGATCAATCACATTTGCTACATGTGCTACGTGCCGATGCCATTTTCCCGCTCGGCCCGGTTCGTCCTGGCCAACGACGGCGACAAGGCCTACCGCCGGAGCGTGGCCTACGCGCTGGACTGGGAGGCAGATCCTCGCTACGCCGACGAGCCCGGCAGGCTGCACGCCTGCTGGAGGCGGTCCAATCCGACGGGCGGCCTCCATGAGATTCTCCAGACCGAAGGAAAGGGCCACTACGTGGGCAATTTCCTTCAGACGTACTCGACCTATCAGGGCTGGTGGGGCGAAGGGGACACCCTTTTCAAGAGGGACGGCAAGACGATCACCCATTCGCCGGGAACCGAGGACGAGTATGGTTCGACCTGGGGATTCGGCGACCAGACCTTCGCCTTCGGCGCCTGCGGGCACATCGAGAATGCTGCCGGACGCAACCGGATGTACCGCTGGTACGTCGCCAACCCGGTTCGATTCCAGAAGTCGCTGAAAGTCTCGATCCAGAACCAGCGCTATGACCGGGGACAGGTGCCCAGCGACGATGACTACATCAGCGTGGCGTACTGGTACCTCGACCACCCGCAGCCGGTACACTTGGATGCGTACTCCATCCGTACTGCTCCCAGCAAGGCGCGGACATACGGTAAGTGAGCGGAGGGCCCTCGAATCGCCGAAAACCGGAAACAGGGCTCGACCCCACGAAACGCGCTTCTTCATCTACTGACTTCCTCAGCTTCCCTCCCGTTACCACTACCGGCAGAGCTTTCCTGGAAGCCTATTCCAACTTTCATTTCCATTGCTCATACTGTTGGCGAATTCGCCCGAGCCGCCTGGGGGCGAGGATTTCGCCTGACTGGCCGCCCTACCTCGCCCAGATTCCGGTTAGTCGGCCACCGAGGGGGATTCGCCAACAATATCCATTTCTACTCATGGGCCAAGGAGAATCTGCATGGCTTTCACCGCTACCAAGGACTTGCTCCTGCCCGCCACCGTGACCGGCTCCTGGCCGCGACCGCGTTGGTACAGTGCCAACTTGTGGGGCCGACCGCTGGACAGCGCCATGATGGACCCTTGGTTCCGCGAGCAGTTCACGGACGCCCATGCGATCGTGGCCACCGACCAAGCCCGGGCCGGCCTGGACATCCTCACGACCGGCGACTATCACCTGGACGAGGACGTCGCCGGCCGGTCGTGGCACCACTACCCGCTCCAGCGCTGGAAAGGGCTGGAGCACGAAGAGCTGCAGACGGAACGCACACGGTCGCCGCTGTTGTCCTATCCGGTGGGGACGATGCTCGATTCGATCTACAAGGCCTGGCGCTGGCCCCGCGTGGTGGGCAAGGTCGAGCACGACCCGAAGAACCCGCTGGAGTACGCCAAGATCTGGCGGATCACGCAGCAGGCCGTCGCGGCCAGCGGCCGGCCCGTCAAGTTCGGCACCTGCTCGGCCCAGGTGCTGGCCTTCTTTCTGGATAGCCACACCCCGCACTACGACCTGGACGACAAGAAACAACTGATCTGGGACATGGCCGAGGCGATGAACCGGGAACTGCGACAACTGGCGGCTGCCGGCTGCAAGGTGATCCAGGTCGAAGAGCCGACGCTGCACTTCATGGCCCGCTACAGCCCGGAGAAGAAGGAGTTGCTGGATTTTCTCGTCGAGGCGTTCAACCGGGAAGTGGTAGGCCTGGACGACGTCGAGATCTGGATCCACACCTGCTGGGGCAACCCGAACATGCAGAAGGTGTTCAGCGACGAGTCCTACGCCAACTCGGTGGAGATCTACCTCGAACGGTTGAAGGGCGATGTGTGGACGATCGAAGCCACCGAGAACAACTTCCGCGAGTTGCCCCTGTTCGCACCGTACAAGAACTCACTGAAGAAGAAAATCGCGGTCGGGGTCATCAGCCACCGCACACTACAGGCGGACTTCCCGGAAGTCATCGCCGGGCGAATCCGCGAGTGCCTGAAGTCTATCCCGGCCGACAAGCTGGCCCTGTCGACCGACTGCGGGTTCGGCCGGCAGGGATTTAATCGCCACCTGGCTTTCTACAAGACCGTCGGCATTCCACTGGCTCGTAACATCGTGCTGCGCGAGCTCGGAGCGGAGCCGCGTTACGTGCCCGCCGCCGATGAACGACTGGCCTGGGACGTGTTGCCGGATTACGAACCGTTCACGCACTCGCCGCCGTTGCGGTGAGGGCGATCTGGAACTTTGGCCAGTTTCGTAGGGTCCGGCGTGCGGACCAAATGTACCGGCCGGCCGTCGGTCCGCACAGCGGCCTCCCCGGGGAACCATCGACCCCAAAACCACTCGAGCACATGGGAACTTGAGATCGATGTCAAAGCATACGCTCATTCTTTTTCCTGATGGGTCACGATGGGCACGTAACCCACTTCCAGGCCCGCGGGCGGCGTCACGACGAGCGCGGGATCGAGCGACACCAGCCTGCCGCGGGTGGGCGGGGCCATGTAATCGCGGTCGATCGGCCAGGCGGCATGGAGCTTGGCCACGAACGCCTGGAGGCTGGCCTTCCGCTCCTCGCTCCAGGCGTATTGCTGGAAGGAAGGTTGATCCACGAAACGGTACCAGTAGTAGGTCACGACGGACCCGTCCGCCAGGCGGGCTTGGTGCGGGCCGTGTTTCGGTCCCGGCTTTACCCAGGCGCCGGTCTTGGGGGACGTGTAGGGCTGGCCCGGTCCGGCCAGCTTGAACTTCTGGGAGCGGAGCCTGGTTTCCGCGGGCACCTTCCTCTCGGCCACGGCGACGCGTTCCTCGCCGACATGCTTGTAATACCGCGGGAACGTACCACGAGGGCTGATGTCGTTGCGAAACCACTGCACGCCCCAGACGTTGCCTTCGAAAACCCTCGTGTCGAAGACGCGCTCGACACCGACGATCTTCTTGCCCCCTTGGTCGTATCGCGTCGAGTGGGTTGTCAGTTTCGGCTTCCAGGCGCCTCTGGCGTCGAAACGTCCCGAGCAAGCAGGTCCCCCCTTTCGCCAGACCCGGAAGGCGTCGGCAAGGGCCGCCTTCGAGTAGTAGGTGACATCCTGCACCAGAATCGCCCTGCCTTTTGAATCAACCGGAAAGTGCAGCCGGGGCAGCTTGGAGTAGACCGTGCCCTGGGCATCGTGCGCATCGAACCGCGGCACGGTGTTGATCTCCATCGCCCCGCCGCCCATGATCCCCGGCCGAGCGTCGAGACCGCGTCCATGAAGGAATGGATCATGAAACAACTTGCCGATCTTGCTCCAGGTCTCGGGAATGTAGTAGGCGATTGGCCCTTTGTAGTTGGCGGCGCTCAGGAAGCACGTCCAGCTCTGGTCTCCCGTGGGTGGATCGCCGGACGTTGCATCCGTGAACGGCAAGGCCATCCAGGTGTAACCCAGGAACTCGCCGTTGGGCCTTCCCCGGAAAGGAAGTGCATCGGGAGGAATCAGCAGGCGATTGCTCAACTGAGCGACGCTCAGGCGATTGTCGGGCAGCGCTTCATTGCTGTAGAAGAACGACCATCCCGGGGAGCCGACCTCGTAGTCGTAGCATTGCGGCGTGGCGTTCATGCTGAATTTCGGCGAGCTGTAGCGAAAGTGGTTCCCGGCCCAGTAGCCCAGCCCGCCTTCCACCGTCTGGAAGACGCTGTCCCAGGTGGGCCCGCGCTCCTTCCACCTTCGCGCCAGCGTCCCCTCCGGCGCGAGCGGTCTGTCCTTGTTGTCCGAGTTGTCGGGGAGGATCCAGGTACTGGGCAGGCCGATCTGAAAACCGGCCAGCGGCTCGTCAACCAGCGGCCAGACCGCCGCATAGAAGCCCATCCCCGCGTTGTAGGCGGGCCCTTTGGGCAGCGGCTCGTGGCCGAAACCGATGTAGCCGTGCAGACCATCCGAATGCTCGGCGGCCACGCCGGCGCCAGCTTTCTTGGATTGTGCGGCTGCATTTTTCGGAGCGCTCCCGGGAAGGGATGACTCGAGGGAGTCAAGACGCTGGACCACCAATGGCCCCGCGTTTGTCAGCCCGAACACGGGCGACCGGGCACATAAGATGACCGCACAGGTGATCAAGGTCTTGCTGGCCCACCGGGATTCCATCGGATTACTCCATCTTGCGCTGAGAAAGTGGCGTCAGTTGATCGACTGGCACAGTTGCCCACCGATCGAGTCGTCTTTGACGAACGCCTGGTAAGAGGGTATCTTACTTTTATGAAGACGACCATCTCCAGCAAACGACAGATTGTTCTGCCAGCCGCATTTCGGCAGAGGACGGCATCGAGGCAGGCCAGGAATTCGAGATCCAGCGCCTCGACCACGGAGAGTATCTCTTGAAGCGAACGAAACGGCGCAACGAGGGCTTGGTTCAACTTCCGCTCGATTGTCCGGTCAAGGATTGGTTTCAGCCGGCGAATCAGACCAAGACAACGAATGATATGCGCTTGCTCAATCTCGGATGACTTATCTCGTTGACGCGAACATACTGAGCGAACCGGCGAATCAGAGACCTTCTCACGCAACGTACATCCTCACCTGTTCCATGAGGCGATTGGCCGTGGCGACGTCGGGCACGTTTTGCACCTGGTACATCACGCCCCCTGGGAGGTCGTGCTCCGCCAGCCGCCGGCGGAACGCCGGATAGTCGGCGAAGACGGCCAGAGGCATGTCGCCCACGCGGGCCTTCAGCCCGCTCAAGACGTCGAAAGCCAGAGGGAAGCCGCGGTCGTCGAGAACGAGAATGGCCTTCAACCCCTTCAACGTGGCGGCGGCCTCCAGCAGGTGCCGGCCGTTGCCGTGAATGTGCAGGACGCCGCCGTCAAACCGGCCCAGGATGCGCTCGGCCGGCTCGCGCCCCCAGCGCTCGAAGTAGGCCACCGACGTCATGTGGAACGGGTCGAGACTCTCCGAGACGATCCGGCCGGGAAGCCACTGGGCGAAGTTGCTGAACGTGCCTCCCTGGTAGCTCGGCGCCGTCTCGAAAAACGTCTCGTGCACCCGAACGTTCAAGTCGAACGCGAGGTCAATCGCCCGCTGGACCTCGTCAGGATACTCGTGCATACTCAGATATGTTCGTGTGGCCCCAATGAGTTCGAAGACGAAGTTCAGGGAGTCGATCAGGATGAAATGGCTGATGCCCCACTTGCCACGGCTCGCCGCGACGAAGACGTCGAGCTGCTTCAGATAGTTTTGCCACCAGGCGTTCTCCGGGTCGAACCGGAGACCGTCCAGCTCCGGCCAGTCGCGCAAGAGCGGTGGAACCATCGAGGAGATCCAGCCGACGTCGGGATGGGCCAGGAAGCGAACCTCCGCGCCCAGCAGGCCGCCGTAAAGCCCCTGGTCGAACTCGCTCAAGTAGGCGCTCGGGAGCGAGTCGTCGAGGATGCCGACACGTTCGCGCAGCAGGTCGTCCCAGAACGCCGCGCGCAGGGCGGGATCGGGATAGGCGCACTCGACATGTTGATACCGGGCCGCGAAGGCGTCGAGGGCCCGGCTGGGAACGGACATCGTGGCGAAGACGCGGTCGCCCGCCCGGCGCTCGTAAAGCTCAACGAGCCGCGCGACGACCTCCGCGGCGTCGGGCTTGTAAGCGATCGCCGTCATCTCGGGCCGAGACGCGGACTTGCACGTCATATGTTCGCGATTATCACTTCTCATAGACAATCACCTCAACGAGATGACGGCCCGAGTTGGCCGAATCGCGCGTGACCGTGACGCGAAGGTGGCGGGCTTATCGGTGGTCAGGCTCGCGGAACCGCGGACCATAGCGGGCGAGCAGTCGGCGGGAGATCGCCACGGCGTCGCCCGTGGGTTCGATGGCGAACCTGGACGTCTCCGACGAAGCTGTCTTCGCGTCGATGGTCGTGTGGGCCCACCGGTTTTCCCAGGCGCGGAGTGCGCTCTGGAGCTTTGCCGCGTCCAAGCGTTTGCCGGCCGCCAGCGCGGCATCGAGCTCCCGGACGAACAGACGCCAGCGCGGGCCGTAGAAACCACGCATCATGCCCGCCCACTGCTTCTCGGCGTATTCGTGCAGCATGCTGTCGGGAGGGCCCCAGAGGGTGATCTGGTTGCGGGCGTTCCACTCGTAGAACGCGCGCTCGGCGTCAGTGGTGGCCCACCGCCTCGCATCACTGAGCCAACGGCCCAAGAGCAGCTCCCGGCGCGTGGCGAGCAGCTCGTCGAGATCGTCGATCAGGTCGAGCATCCTTTGCCCGGCTTCGGCGAGCGCCTTGCGGTCTCCGCGGCGGTAGGCCGCCACGATGTCGGCGTGGATCGGCCCGGCGAGGCCGCCGAGCGACTGCCGCGTGACGTTTACCAGGTCAAACCGGTACGTGTCGACGTCATTCAGCTCACTCGCTGCGTCGAGCAGCAAACGCCACGCCCGCGCCACCCCCGGTTGCAGGGCCGGACTCGCAAGCGCGAGCGCGGGGCGCTGGCAGATCAAGGTGCGGGTCGGACCGGGTGAAGAGTAAACGTTCCGTCCCAGGATGGTCCAGGCTAGGTCGGCCTTCGTGCACTTCCGTCCGTAGCGCCGCTCGACATAGGCGTGGAGCCACCCTGACACGTCGGGCACCTTCGACTGCCAGGTCATGTCCGCCAGGAAGTCGTGGACGACGGGGTTGCAGCCGAGCCCCTCGAAGATATGGCCGATGCCGCGCAGCCGGCCGGCGTTCTTGTCCGACAGCGCCTGCTCCAGGTTGGCGGCGATCTGGGGCAGACCACCGTGCAGGCTGACCGTGTCGCCGAAGGTCTGGATGATGCAGAAGATCCAGGGCTTGCCGAAGAATGCCTTCGTCTTCTTCCAGGCCGGGTCTGATTCGCACATGAGGTCGAGCACGAGCAGACGGTCGTCGGGTACGGAGGTGAGCAGAGCGCGGCCCTGAGGAGGCTTCCAGAAGCCCGGGTTATTCACGAAGAGCCAGCCCTGCATGACCCAGACGGCATCGGGGTCGGCGTCGCACATCGCGCCGAGCACCGAGCGGCCCATGGCGCTCAGGAACGCCGGGTCGCTCGAGGGCGGCGACATCTCGATGAACGTGTCGGCCGCGTAGAGATGGTTGGTGCCGAACTGCCGGGTCTGCTCCTCGACAAACGCCTTGCCAACCTGCCGGAAGAGCGGGTCGAGAGGGTCGAGAAAGAGCGTCCCGGGAAATCCCGCCCAGCTTGGGAGCTGGCGGAAACGCGCCTCCGGATGCTTGGCCTTGAGTGCGGCGGGCACGTGCCCGGTGAACCCTTGCAACACGGGGGTCATGCCCAGCGCTCGCTCGCGCGCCAGGATCTTCCGCTGGAGGTCACGGTGCGCGACGATCCACGAGCGGGGCAGCGGGCCGCCCCAGCCGTCGATGCAGCCCATCCAGCCGAACGGCAAGTAGGCCGGGCCTACCAGGAACCGGTTGATCTCAGCGTCGCTCAAGCCCAGCTTGCGGCAGACTTCCAGCCAGACCGACTCCTGTCCGGTCACGGCCAGAGGCATGTTGATGCCGTGCAGGGCCATCCAGTCGATCAACCGCTGCCACCGCGGCCAGTCCCACCAGGCCATCGTGTAACTGAATGCACAGTAGTTGAAGAAGTAGCGATACGCGAACGGCGTCGTGCGCACGACCTTCTCGGGAAGCGCGGGGAGCGGATCGGGAACCTTGAGCTGGTCACCGCACCACGAAACGTCGCAGTGACAGATGTTCTGAAGATACCAGTTGACTCCCGAGGCGATTGCCACTCCCGACGACCCGCGCACCTGGACGCGACCGTCCGCCGCCTCGACCTCGAACACGTCGCGGCCGGCGCGGCGTGGGATTGTCGCGAGCACGAACCGGTCGGCCCGTGCTGGAATCACCCGCCGCAGCACTCCGGCAGCGGCCTCTTCCGGCGTGGTCGGGGTTGGTGATGTCGCGTCGTCGCGCGCGGCGGCGAGGGCGCCTTGGAAGAGGACCACGGTAAGCAAGCCGGCGGTGAGTGCCCGTCGGCCAAATCGGGTGTGCACGGTCATGAGAAACGTCTCCTCGGGGAGCGTGCGCCGCGGTCGTCGCGGGTTGGACACAGTCTTGCTGCATGGTACTCCGGACTCGGGCGGCATGCCATGGCGCGGTGTTTGGGCCTCGAGCGGTTCGCAGACGGCTTCGTTCCTCGTTGTTCCCCGTTTCAATGATCAAATTGGTGTTCGGCGAAGATCCTCCCGGGCCGTAACGCCATCCAATTCACGTTTTACCAGCGAAACCGGATTTTCATCGAGATGATCGAACTCCGTGTCGTGATTGCGATCATCGCCGTTTTGATCGCTCTTTTGCCCCCCGCCGTGCAATCCGCTCGTGAAGCGGCGCGCCGGGCCCAGTGCAGCAACAACCTGAAGCAGATCGCGCTTGGCGCCGCCAGTTACGAAAGCGCGAACCAGACATTTCCGATCGGCAGGAATTGTATTCCCGGCTTCGGCTCGGGCGGCTCGATCAAGAACTGCATCGACGGCTGGTCACACCTGGCTCGTCTGCTCTTGTACACCGAGCAGGTCCCCGTGTACAACGCCATCAATTTTGACGACACGCCCTACGGAGCGCGGCACAGCACCGCTGAGAGTGTCGGGCTCAGCCTGCTCTGGTGCCCGAGCGGCGGCACGATCTCCGGGCTGACGTTCTTCGAGGCGTGTGCCGGCTGGGACGGCGCCACGGTCCCGATCACCTATACAAACTACGCCGGCATGCTGGGCACTTACTGTCCCACCGACGGGCGACAGCCGAACCCGACTGAGATCAATAAGGAAAACGGCATGTTTCTGGATGTGGGGGAATCACCAGCCTGGGGGCTCGGCTGGGCCCGCTCACCCGTGCGGATCGCCGCGATCACCGACGGGACGAGCAACACGATCGCCTGGGCCGAAACCAACCATGCGAAGTACTCGCAGTTCGGTTGCAGTTCGACCGGCTGCTGCGACTGGGCAGGCGCGGGCTGGTGGGCCGATGCCGATTACGAAGATTCGACGATCACGTCGTACTATCCGCCGAACTACCCGATACCCTCGACTTCCTATACAACAGGGGTCTTCGCGAACCCGGATGGCTGTGATGGCGGCAACAACATCCTGCCCATGTCATCGGCCAGCAATCGTCCAGGCGGCGTGAACGCCGGATTCACCGACGGTTCCGTGCATTTCATCGAGAACTCCATCAGCTCATGGAACTCGCTGAGCATCAAGCGCGGCCCGCTCAACGGCGCCAACTGCATGATTCCCCCCGGCATCCAGCAGGGCGTCTGGCAATCCCTCTCGACGATCGCCGGCGGCGAGGTCATCAGCTCGAGTCAGTATTGAGCCGAAAGCAGGCTCCGGCACGGCCAGGTTTGGCTGGCCGCGCCGGGTCTCGCGCCCAGAAAACCTCCACCCTTCACGGCCGCGCGTCCTTCAGGGCTGGCGTCCCCGGACGCGGATGTGATGATCGGTAAGTTTCACGTGAAGCGCGCCCAGCGGCACGCTGGGCATGTGGCACGAAATACAGCCGCTCGTCGCGCTCACGGGGCATGCGCGAGCCTCTGGACCGGTAGCGCCCCCCGATGTCGAAGCCGCCTGCGTTTCGTACGGAGCCGGGCTCGACGCGGAGTGGCACTTGAGGCATCGGGCTTCATAGTCGGTCGCGCTCGCGGCGCTTGCCGCTTTGTGGGGATCGTGACAGGTGAGGCAGCCCAACGCTCCGCCGCTCTCGGTATTGCAGCGGCTGCGAGTCCAGCCGATCCCTTGAGATCGAATCCAGCCCGGATTCTCCGGATCGCCGTCGCGTATCCTGTGCTCGAGGACGTGGCAGTCGTTGCACTCCTTGACGGTGACGTCGCGCGGAGAGGCAGCCGCCGGGTTCACGATCGCCAGATCGGGGAAATGCGCCTCGAGGGCCGCGATGTGATTGCCTCTCGGCCCGTGACAGCGCTCGCGGCCGATGGCGCGGTCGGCCATCTCGGGCCCCAGCAAATCCTGACCCGTACGCGGATTGGTCACACGACAATACAGGCATTTCGCCAGCCCGGCCCGGACGCCGATGGTTTCCCCCTGAAAATCGGCCGGGCGCGAGTGAGAGGGATGCGTCGCGTCGAGCACCGAGCGGCCCCAGCCTGTTCCTCGAGACATGTGTATAGTACGACAGCCTTGAGATGTGGTAACCGCCGGCGGCGTCGCGGGTGACCACCGTCAGGTACCTGTCGACGGTCCCGAACGCGTAGTCGACGACGGCATCAAACACCTGGCCAGCGCCCCGCGTTTCCTCGCGCGGGACGCCTTCGCGCCGG
Organism: Isosphaeraceae bacterium; assembly: GCA_049966735.1. Lineage (GTDB taxonomy): Bacteria > Planctomycetota > Planctomycetia > Isosphaerales > Isosphaeraceae > Aquisphaera. The sequence goes on along the minus strand of JBMFUH010000096.1, from coordinate 983 downwards.
TTGTAGGTGTGTGTGACGTCGCGGTCGTCGGGATCGGCAAGAGGTTGGTCCGGGAGCGGCAGCTCGCTGAGCTGTTCGCCTCGGTAATACGCGCGCGTGGCGATTCGCCAGTGAATCGCGATAGATTTTCGAATGGCATTTCTCGCGGCGGACCTCTCCCACATAGGGACCGGGCTCCGGGCCCAGCGGATTTGAGGCGCGGTAGTTTCCAGCTTGTCGCAACGCGGCCAGGGTCCCTGCCCTGTTCCCTGTCTGGAGCCAGATGCGGCTCAGCAGCCAGGAGGCCTCAGGGTCCGCCCCGTGGTCGAGAATGGTTTGCAGGAGTCGCGCCCGGTCCGGGGGATGATGCTAGAGAATCCGACATGAAGTTGCTCTCTTGGGCCAATGAGTCTCGGTCTTGATACGAGCCGTCCCGGGTTGATCTGGAGCCGAGGAAACCACGTGCGGCCTCTAGAAGAGGGTAGAGTCGGAGGGCATCGAATGCAAGTGGTGAGGAAGTGTCCATCGTGCGCCGAAGAGAATGGAACACGCCTTTCGGCAAAAAAGGACCAAGCACGTCTGTCGTTCGGAACCAAGGGCCGTTAGCATCCAAGAAGCCTCCCTGCTCTTGGGAGCGCGGCCTGGCTGAACGGCTGAAGCAGCCGGCATGGTTCAAACCGAGGCAACTGGCGTCAGGGAAACGCAATTGGTCGGAGTGCCGGCTTCAGCCGGTCCCGATCCGCCGAAGGCGGGACTCCAGCTCCGCGTAGGGTCCGCCGTGCGGACCGATGGCCGGGGCATTTGGTCCGAATAGCGGGCCCCACGATACGCGATCAGGGTGCAAGCTGACTGTAAACCGCTCTGGCAGATTGCCGCATTGTTGTGTTTGCCCTGCCTCTCCCCATTTGACCGCTGGCGAAAGTAAAGGCAGCAGAATGACCAGGCGTGCGAGGAGATCGTCGGTTTCCCCTCCCGAGAGCATTGCGGCGCCGTCCGGGCGGACG
>JBMFUH010000095.1:0-12358 GCA_049966735.1 Isosphaeraceae bacterium | reverse complement strand
ATCGTCGCCGCATAAGAAGGGATGGATCTGGCACCCCGCCGCCGCGCAATCGCCCGTGGCGAGTTCCTGCAAGGCGTCGACATCGAGCGCCTTGCCGATGTCACATCCCTGGCAAATCCACACACTCGTTTTGGGGGTCGTCTTATCCACGGCTTCGTCCCACGCAAAGTTGCACGGCCTTGAGGGCGGCGGCCGTGGCGTCACGGACACAGGTGGCCACGTCGGCCGGCCTTCGGCTGCATCCCACTCCCAGCAAACCAGCGGAAGGCTGGTCGCTCGTCAAGAACCCGTGCTCATCCTTCTGCAAACCACCATGTTCACCAATCGCGACGGCTCCGTCGGCCGGAACCATCCCCGTCGCCAGCACCACGAGGTCGACCCGCTTGTGGACGCGGGTTGCGCCCATGATGTCCTCGGCCTCGACCACCAGATCCCCGCTGTCCCCTTCCTGGGTGATCTTCGCCACCTTGCCCTTGATCAGGTGGAACTTCTCGTCCTTCTGCATCTGGGCATAGAAGTCTTCCTGCCGTCCAGGAGAGCGGATGTCGATGTAAAACATGTAGATCTCGGCATCCGGGTACTGGGCGCGAACATAGCGGGCCTGTTTCAGGGAGGCCATGCAGCAGACGGCGGAGCAGTATTTCAGGTTGTTCACATCGCGGGAGCCGGCGCACTGGACGAAGGCGATCGTACCGATTGCCTTGCCATCGGAGGGCCTCTGAATCTTGCCTCCGGTCGGCCCCTCGGTGGAGGCCAGACGCTCCATCATGGTGTTGGTGATCACGTTCGGACACGCGCCGAAACCGAGCTCCTTCAGGTTGCGCGCGTCGTAGGGATCCCACCCCGTGGCCCAGATCACCGCCTGAACTTCCAGCTCCATCGTCTCCGGCGCCATGTCCAGCTCGATGGCCCCGTAGGGGCAGGCAGGCAGGCACTTCCCGCACGACGTTCCCGGGCACACCTTGTCGTCGATGACATATTGCAGGGGGAAGGCCTGGGCGTACGGCAAGTAAATCGCCTTGGTGGAACTCATGCCGTGGTTGAAATCATCGGGTCGTTCCACCGGGCAGGCGGCCACGCAGGCGCCACACGCCGTGCATTTGTTGTTGACCCGCCGCGGCTGCCGCCGGACGGTGGCCCGGTAACTCCCGGCGTCCCCGGCGATCCGCTCCACCGTGGCCAGGGTCAGGCAACGGATGCGCGGGCTCTGGCGGAGCCGCCGGTAATTGATCTCCAGACCGCAAGTCGGTGGACAGAGCTTGGGGAAATACTGGTACGCCCGGGCAACGCGTCCCCCCAGGGAGGGACCCTTCTCGACCAGCACGACCTCGCAACCCGCCTCGGAGGCTTCGATCGCCGCGGTGATCCCGCTGATCCCTCCGCCGACCACTAGAACTTTTCCCTTGATACCGTTCGTGCTCATCGTGTTTCCGCGTAGGCTCCTTGGGCACTTTGCGCGGCCAACGTCCGCTGCTCGGCGAGCTGCGCCCGCGCGGCCTCGGCGGCTTCTTCCCGCACCTTGACTGTCCGTTCACCGAACAGACTGAACCGCAACCACAGGAAGGCGAACCGCAAGAGGGCCTCGTCGTCGTAGCTCATCTCCGCCACGAAATCCTCGTCGACCTCGAACCGCTCCAGGAGTGAGCTCTCGAACACGAACTCACGGAACTTGTCCAGGTCGTAGCAGGCAATGAAGAACATGCTCATCTTCTTCGGCGAGAGCGTTCCTCCCTGCTCGAAGAAGTTGTGCAGGGTCAGTTCCTTGTACTGTTCACCCCATTCGTCGTACTCTTCGACTCCCTGGCTGGCCAGCCACTGCTGGACCGTCTGGGTGTGCGTTGCCTCGTGCCCCTGGCAAATCTGGTCCCGGATCAAGAAGTGGAAGTGCTCCCCGCGCCAGCCATCGGCCGTATCCTTCTGCGCCGCCAGTCCCAGGGGATACATGCGGCAAGGCCAGGGGCGGTCGCTGTACACGCCGCATCCCGCCGGAGTCACGAAGGGGCAGCTCTGGGACTCGTCGCTGTTCATGCGGAGAATCACGACCGGGGTCCGCATGTCCTTCTGCACGGGCAAGAGGGTGTACTTCTCGAGAAACTCGCCCGAAGTCATCCCCAGACGCTTTCTCAACCGCAGCACGTCATAGGGGGAAAGAAAGATGTTCACATCGGCGCAGCAGCGGTTAAAGCAGGCAACGCCGGGCTGGCAGGCGAAAGTCAATAGATCATCCGGGCCCAGGCGAGGGGCTTCCGCCAGGATCTTCTCGCGCAGGTGCTCGGGTTCGTTGCCGGGCTCAGGGGCGGTCATCACGCTCAATCTCCTTTCCCATCGTCCACGATCAGATTACGCATGGCGGTATCCGACCAGACCGGCAGGGGAGATGCGCCCCCGTGGCGCGGGTTGATCATGTAACGGTAGGAGGCCGACTGACTGTATTGTTCGCGCATCCACACCCAACCGTCCTTGTAGTAGGCACAGTCGTCGTTGAAGCAAACGAGGAAATACTCCTCGCTCCAAGACGCTCCGTCCGGCACCAACCATTTGCGGAGGCGACTTCCACAATGGGGGCACAACTGGATCGGGGTGGTGGTCTGCTGCCTCGGTATGTCTAGGGTCTGTTGACTCATGGTCTGATTCTCCTTTGCCTGATGTCCCGCCCGCCGGGAAATCATCCCCAAGCGGAGGGATGGCAGGGATCCCACGGCGACCCGCCGGGCGCCGCGCCGCGGCGCCCGACCGATCCTCGCATCACGAGGCACCAGCCTCGTCCTAAGCTTCCGCCGTGATGTAGTGCACGGGCTTCTTCATCATCTTCCACTCACCTGTGTCCTTGTTGTAGACACAGTTGCAAAAAGCACGCCAGTTGGCGTTGTCCATGCTCGGCTTGTCGGTCCGGAAGTAGTAGCCGGGCCAACGCGTCTCTTCACGGAAGAGGATCGACCGCATGTGAGACTCGGCCTGGTAGGTGCGGTGCACGTTCTCCCAGCAGCGCATCAGCTCGTGGGTGTTCTCCGCCGCCAGCAGGGAAGCGTCTTCCTTGAGGAAGGTGAGCAGTTCCATACCCTTTTCCAGGAGCTTGTCGCTGGTCTTGAACTGGCTCGACACGCCACCCGCGTACTCGTCCATGATCTTCTGCAGGCGGAACATGTACTGCTTGGGCCGGATGTAGTTGGGGTTGACATCCGGGTCGGTCGTGGTGTTCTTGTACTGCTCGAAGGTCGCCAGCGGCTTCAAGATCTCCTGGGTGAGGGAGTCCACCTGAGCCTGATCGACTTTCACGGCGCCGTTGCCCTTTTGATCGACGATGTAGGAGATCGCAGCCTTGGCGGCGATGCGTCCCTCGGTGTGCGAGCCCGAGGAGAACTTGTGGCTGGACGCGCCGGAGGCGTCGCCGGCGGCGAACAGGCCACTGACCGTCGTCATGTTGGGGTAACCCCAGAAGTACTCACTCTTGCTGCCGTTTGACTGCAGGTCCTCAGGGCCGGAAACCCAGGCCCCGGACGCTCCGGAGTGCGAGCCGATGAAATAAGGATCGCATGCCATGATTTCCGACGGCTTCACTTCCGGTTCGACGTTGGTCGCGGCCCAGAGAATGGCCTGGGAAATCGTCATGTCAAGGAAGTCTTCCCACGCCTCGGCCTCGAGCTCCTTGAGCTTCTTCTTGGCCGCCTTCTCATCGGCGGCCTGACTGGCGATGTTCTTGATCGCATCGGCAGTCTGCATGTAGATCGGGCCCTTGCCGTCCATCACGTCCAGCATCATCAGCCAATTGCGGATGTTGGCCGGTGCCGGCTTGACCTTGCCGTAGGGCTCCCACTTGTCCAGTTCGGCGGCGTTCTCGCGCATGTAGTTGCCGCCCTGGGCGTTGGTAGCGATGGACTTGAACAGCAGGAACCAGGCGCCGACGGGACCGTAGGCGTCCTTGAAGCGAACGGGGATGAAGCGGACCTCCTGGCAGGTCATTTCCGCTCCGGCGTAGATGGTGAAAAACGCGCTGGCCCCGGAGTTGAACGGCGGATACCAGGAGCGGCCCAGCCCCTCACCAGTCGACCGCGGTTTGAATACGTGAACGGCACCACCCAGGGCGACCATGGTGGCCTTGGCTTTGAACACGTAAACCTTGTTTTCCCGGGTGCTGAAGCCGATGGCGCCGACGCAACGGCCGCCGTCCATGAGCGGATGGGTAATGAACACGCGCTCGAAAACCTGACCGCCGGCTTCGGCCAAGGCGTTCTTGGCCGCCTCGGCAACGATGATCTTGTACGACTCACCGTTGATCATCAACTGCCAACGCCCCTCGTGGACGTAGTTGCCGTCCTTGTCCTTCCAGATCGGCAAGCCCCATTTCTCGAAGAGGTGGACCGTGGAATCCACGTGGCGGGCGATGTTGGCCACGAGGTCTTCGCGGCAAATGCCCATGAGGTCATTGCGCACGTAATCCACGTAGTCGCGCAACGTGTTGTTGCCGCTGTTGAGATCCACGTACTGGTTGATGGCTGACAAACCCATGGCGACCGCGCCGGAACGCTCCATGGCCGCCTTGTCAACCAGGGTCACCTTCAAACCGTGCTTCTTGGCCCAGTAAGAGGCCTCGACTGCTGCCCCGCAGGCCGCCATGCCGCCGCCCAGAATCAGCAGATCGGTTTCAACCGTCACCGTTTCAAAAGCCGCCATTCTCGTCTGTTCTCCTGAAGAAGTCGTGTTGTTGTGATGAAGACTGCCTCGTCCACGAACCCCGCGATGGTCCGCGCCGCGGCGGACCGATGCCCAAGCAGGCTCTGGGGCCTTGCCGGCCTTACAGCCTGGGGACCTGATCCAGCTTGACCTTGCCGCGCTCGGTGTTCAGGCCGGCCGGCTCGCACATCAGGGTGGGGCTCTTCAGGTCGTCGTCCCCGGTGGGGTAAAGATCGAACGGTTGGGCTTTGCCCTCCTGGACTCCGCGCCGAATGGGGAACTTGAACCGCTTCGGCTTGATCTCCTTGTTGCGGAACTGGACCGTCCACATGATGTCCTCGGTGCTCCGCATGGCGCTTACGCTGGCGCCCAGGGGCACGAAGTCGGCGTAACCGCGGACCTCGATGGCTTGCGTGGGGCAGATCTTCACGCAGCTATAGCATTCCCAGCACATCGACGGATCGCGATTGAATGCCTTCATGATCTGCTTGTCCAACACCATCAGGTCGTTGGGGCAGATGTGCTGGCACGCGGTCTTGTCGAGCGCCTTGCAGCCGTCACACTTGTCTCGAAGCACGAAACTCGGCATGTTGCGTCCTTTCTCGTGTTACCAAAAACTGTCAATTTCAAACTTGATTTCAAAACGACACAGGCAATGCGGAACTTCGAGGCTGTACCAGGCGGTTGCGTCCGTACCGAGAGGGATGCTCCACCTCCCGCGAGACGACCGCGTCGTCCCCTCACGGCGTGGTAATGCCCGCCCGCCGCCAGGAAACCTGGAACCAACAGACGGCGCCGATACAACAGTATTCATCTGGGCGGTCAGCCGAGGTTGCAACGGACGTTATGCGTCCGCGTAACCGTCGCCGCGCCTTGGAACCGCGAGGAGACGGTTGGTTCACCCAGGGGGGAAGTCTCCGCAGTGGTTCAGGTGCATTTCAGAAGCCGCAGGATACGAGCTACTCCCAACCTGGCAGACAATCCGCCAGCGGCATCAACCGTGCTGGGGTTGCACTTGTGTGGGACACCTGTACTTCTGCTTAACCTAGATCGGCCTAGATCAGCTTGCGAGTCCTGTTTAACCCAACTCATGATGTCAGACAGATGGAGGGTAGCGGGCGACGATGCCCACTCCACAAGTGTTCGGTTGGTCTGGACGGAGTGAACCGTGAGTCGGTGCTCCCCGATCCGGAACTCCAGAGTCTTTTACATGAGCCAACCTAATGATCGCAAGGCGCAGGGGGAGCGTCAAGGGGCAACTGCGATTTTTTTCACGATTTGTCGCGCCGCCGCCATCACGCTTGCAGCCTTGCGTCTTCCTCCTGGGGGGGGCGAACGCACAAGAATGATTCGAAGCATCTGGCTTTCCATTCCGTAAGCCCATGGCACCAAATCCGATCGGGAAGAACCGGCGAGGAGCTGAAAGCAGGTACTCGGGACAAGAAGACACCCTGGCGCGTCACCACAAAACCTCCTCGGCCCAACCCCTTCGACTTGGGAAGATAGCTTGACCAATCTCTTGTGAGGGCGCTCCACGGAGCGATGGCCGAGACCATTCTGGGCGATGGACAAGGGACAAAGACACGATGATTCAGTCATTGGACCGTGTGTGTGTTTGGATAGAAAACTTCGCATGATTTGCCATGGCCGCTCCCGAACCCTCCGCGTTCTGGGTTGCCCCAGCCCCGTTGGTCCAACCCACGTCCTCAACCCGCCTGGGTCGTCGCGATCTTATCATAGATCGACAGGGTCTCGCTCTCTCCGAGGCCTGGCCAGGGAGGCAAAGAGGCGCGGCCAGACCGGCGAACCGCTGTTGATCAAGGCGCGACGATTCGCCTATAGTGGTGGTAATCGATTGGTCGATCGCGCAGTCGTGCCACCAATCACACCCAGCACAAGGGATTATCCTGGATTCCAGGGCGCGAAGGCCTCTTCGCGCGAAGGTGGGTCATGTCCATTATTACAGTGTCCCGGGGTACGTATAGTGGTGGACTCGCGGTCGCCACGAAGCTGGCTCAAAGGCTGGGCTATCAGTGCATCTCGCGCGAGGATATCATCGCCACGGCAGCTTGTGAGTTCAATATTCCCGAGGTCAAGCTTCTGTGTGCCGTCAATGATCCTCCCTCGATTCTGGATCGCTTCACTTACGGCAAGGAGCGGTATGTCGCCTATATTCAAGCGGCGCTGCTGGAGCACTTTCAGGAAGACAACGTCGTCTATCACGGCATGGCTGGGCATTTTTTCGTCCAGAACGTCTCCCACGCCCTCAAGGTCCGGATCGTGTCCCCCATGGAGGAACGCGTCAAGCTGATCATGCAGCGCGAACGGATCTCGGAAGAATATGCTTGGCGTTACATCAAAGGTCTTGATGAAGCCAGGAGGAAATGGGGCCTTCATCTCTATGGGATTGACACCCATGATCCCACCCTCTACGACCTGGTGGTTCGCACCAAGAAGCTGACGGTCGATGACTGCGTGGAGATCATCTGTCACACTGTGACGTTGGATCGGTTTCAAGCAACCCCGCAATCACAACAGGCGGTCACCGACCTCGCCTTGGCCGCCCGGGTCAAGGTGAACCTCATCCAACGCCATCCCCGCGTCCAGGTGGCTGCCCAGGGCCATCATGTTTATATCACCCTCGAGGGCGCGACCTCCCGTGACGAGCAGGAAATCCACGATATCGTGACGAGGATTCCTGGAATCCGGTCGATCACGATCAATCCTATCCCGGTTCTGACCCCCGAATGACGCGCCCCTCTCCGCTGCATGTCGCCGCCCAGCGATCAGGAACTCAACGACCTGATCCATGGACCACGGCCGCGTCGATCGAGGCCAGGAACCAGGGGGAAATTGCCAGAGGCGCTCTTGACAGTCGTCTGCGGCCGTAGCAAGAATTTATTAAGAATCTTTAATTTTGTCCGCCGCGCCGTCGAGACCAAGCGCTGGCCAGAGGCGAAAACGCGAAAGCGATGGAGATCTGTCGTCACGCGGGGCCACACCGGCGTTGCTGATTTGCGCGATCGTGTCGGGCGACGGCATTCTCGTTCTCCACGATTGGGTGCATGCCAGCTCGGTGTGACGCCAAAACAATCACGCGGCTCGAGGAAGCCGGATTTCCTGGAAGAACGAGAGTTTCGCTGGGCGGACCGCGCATCCCAGCACGGCATTTTATCAGACACCCGCTTGAAACACTCCAAGCCCAGAAAGCTACGTGTCGTGGACTGCGAACTTACGGGTATGTAGCGATTGCCCCTTGGGGAAGTGCGCCCAGATGGCGAAACCCTTCGTGAACGGAGGGTCGAAATGAGGGAGTTTTTTCCGTCGGTCGGGGAAATGGTCCTGGGCCTGCTGCTGACGCTGGCTCTGACGCCACCAGCCCAAGCCGCAGACGCCACGGTTGGCTCGCCCGCGAACCTCATGCCGGGGTCGGCCGCCCATGTCGCGGCCAGAACGCCCGCCAACGTCGTTCTTGAGGCGCCCGCCAATGTTGGTCCTGGGTCGTCCAGTGACACCGCAGCCAAGTTGTCCACGGAAGTCAAGGCTGGATCGCTGGCGGATGACACGTTTGGGTCGCTCGGGTGCAACTGCTGGATGTGTCCGTTGATCCTTTTTCTCATCACATTCCTCATTGGCATTCTGGCGGTCCTAGGTGGTGTCGGCGGAGGGGTACTCTATGTGCCCATCGTCAGCGCGGTCTTGCCCGTGAACCTGGACTTCATCCGGGCGGGCGGGCTTTTCGTTGCACTCTGCTCCGCGCTGTCCGCTGGACCGGCGCTCTTGCGTGCCAACCTGGCCAGTCTGCGCCTGGCCATTCCTTTCAGCCTGATGGCGTCGGCCAGCGCCATCGTCGGCGCCTCGCTCGGGTTGGCCTTGCCGACCCACGTGGTGCAGATTTTCCTGGGCGTGACGATCCTGGGTATTTGCGGCGTGATGCTGGCGGCCCGCAAGTCGCAATTCCCGGTTGTTTTGCAGGCGGACAGGCTGTCCACAGTCCTGCAGATCTACGGTCTTTATCGGGAGGAGAGTACCGGACGGGTGGTTCCCTGGCAGATCCATCGAACTGTTCAGGGGATGTGTTTATTTGTCGTGATCGGGACCATGGCTGGCATGTTCGGCATGGGGGCGGGTTGGGCGAACGTGCCGACCCTGAATCTTCTCCTGGGAGTTCCGCTCAAGATCAGCGTGGCCACCAGCGGCTTTTTGCTATCGATCGCGGATACCTCGGCCGCCTGGGTCTATCTCAACAAGGGCTGCGTTCTCCCTCTGGTCATCGTGCCTTCCGTCGTTGGTGTGATGCTGGGCGCGCGGATCGGAGTTCGGATCTTGAAGGTCGCCAAGCCAGCGTTCATCCGCTGGATAGTGATCGGTATTTTGGCGTTGTCAGGTTTGAGGGCCATTGCCAAAGGGTTGGGCTACTGATGATTACTCTGGTCAAATCCATCGGTTCGGAACCGGCCGATTCGCCGTATGATCCGTCACCAACGGAGGTTGAGGACGCGAGGCCGGACGCTTCCGTGGAACCCTCACGGGAACAACTTCGTTATGCTCGGGTTCTGGACGTGGGGATGCGCCTCGGTCTGGTTTGTTTGCTCGTCAGCTTTCCGCTCTATATATTAGATATTGTGAAGCCCCACGTTCCGATCCAAAAGACCATCGCCTGCTGGTGCCTTCGCGCCAACGGAACACACGGGGAAGCGGGATATAACGAACAAGTGGGGGTCAAGCCGGGTTGGTCCTGGGTCATGTTGTTGCCTGCCAGCGACTTTCTCAATCTCGTCGGCCTCTGTATACTGGGAAGTGTGACAGTGGTCTGCTACCTTGCCTTGATCCCACTCCTGGTGCGGCGAGCAGACTGGATCTACGTCGTCTTGGTGGTGCTCCAGGTTCTGATTCTCGTTCTGGCGGCCAGCGGCGTTTGCTCGTCCGGACACTGATCCTTCCAAACGATGGTGCCGCGCGCGATCAGGGAGAAGCGTGAAGTTGATTCGCAACGATGAGCCGCCTGGACCCGAAAGTCCGAATGGCTCGGGCGTGGGAGCCATGGATCCATCCAGCGAAGCGAAGTTCTTCCAGACAGTCTTGCGCTGCGTGGCCGACGGGGTGTTCACGGTCGACCGCGAGTGGCGCATCACGTCTTTCAACAGCGCGGCGGAGCGGATCACGGGCGTCCCCGCCGACCGAGCCATCGGCCGGAAGTGTTCCGATGTCTTCCACGCCGACATCTGCGAGCGGGGCTGCGCCCTCCGGGAAACACTGGATACGGGACGCGAGCTCATCGACCAGCCGGCCAGGATCATCAGCCAGCGGGGCAAATCCCTGCCCATCAGCGTCAGCACCGCGGCGCTGCGCGCCGAGGACGGCACTCTCCTGGGTGCAGTCGAAACGTTTCGCGACCTCTCGACGATCGAGCAACTGCGCCGGGAGATCCATAACCAGTACACGTTCGAGGACATCATCGGCAAGAGCGAAGCTTTCCGGAAGATCTTCGCCATTCTGCCGGATGTCGCGGCCAGCGAAAGCACGGTGCTGATCGAGGGGCCAAGCGGCTCGGGCAAGGAGCTCTTGGCCCGAGCGATTCACAACCTCAGTCCGCGCCGGAAGCGGCCTTACGTCGTCGTGAACTGCGGGACCCTGCCGGCGAACCTCGTCGAGTCGGAGCTCTTCGGCTACCTTCAAGGAGCGTTCACCGACGCGAGGAAAGACAAGCCCGGTCGGATCACGCTGGCCGAGGGAGGGACGGTCTTCTTCGACGAGATTGGCGACCTCCGCCCGGAGACCCAGGTCAAGCTCCTGCGGCTCTTGCAAGAGCGAGAGTACGAACCCTTGGGCGGAGTCGAGCCCCGACAAGCAGACGTCCGGGTCGTGGCGGCGACCAATCGAAAACTCGCCGACCAGGTGAGCCGGGGCCTCTTTCGGGACGATCTCTATTTCCGGCTGGCCGTGGTGCGGCTTACGGTGCCGCCGCTCCTGGAGCGACGCGAGGACATCCCCATTTTGATTGACCACTTCATCGAGCGCTTCAACGCCAAGCAGGGGAAGAGAATCCAGGGCGTCACACCCGCCGTGATGGAACTGCTCATGCGCTACGATTACCCCGGCAACGCCCGAGAGCTGGCAAATCTCATCGAATACGGCTTTGTGTTGTGTCATAACGGGTTGATCGACGTGAAGCACCTGCCGGAGGATTTCGTGGCCAAGGTCCGTCCCTCCGCCATCGCTCGGCTCAACACCGTCATGCCTCCCTTGCAGGAAAGCGAGGCCAGCGCGATCCGCGCGGCATTGGGCCGCTGCGCGGGACATCAGGGACGGGCGGCCGCCGAACTGGGGATCAGCCGGACCACCCTTTGGCGGAAAATGGGGAAATACGGGATCCCTCGGATCGATCCGTGACCGCCGCTCCCATGTTTCATGTCTGAAACAGTGAAACGTTCCATCTGTTGCAACACTGGAATACCCAGTACAAGACCATCCGCAGCCCTAGAGTCCTATCTCTCTTCACGTCAATAGGTTGGCACTTTCCGGCGGGAGTGGCCCGAGTCGGCATGCCGACTGCATTATCGGCAACAATCCAGATGGGAGGTCGCTGGTGAAAGTCGCCATACCGAGAATGGGAGAGTTCGTCGCGCCGTGCTTCGAGTATTGCGCCACGATGGCGATCTTCACAATCGTCGATGGCGTGATCATCGAACACGTCGACTTCCCGTTACGCAGCAAAGATCCGTTTGATCGCGTCCGTCTCTTGTGGGACCAAGAAGTCGACACCATCATCTGCGGCGGAGTGCGAGACAGCTATGAGGACGTGCTCCATACCAGCGGTTTTCAAGTGATCTGCTGGGTCTCGGGGTCCGTGGACCAGCTCCTGGACCTGTTTCTCCGGGGGCAACTGATCCCCGGCACGGAGCACCACAATTCAGGCGCGTGGCCGTCTTCCTTCAGCCCTGTCAAAAAGGAGCATTGATCCGTGGCGCGATCGGGAAAATACAGCTACATCGTGGAACCGAAGGCGCTCGCGGTCACTGACCGCCCCAAGAAGTTCCTCGAAGCGTTTGCCGCCGTGCTCAAGTATGGCAACTACCAGATGGCGCTGGACACCTACACGACCCTGAGCGCGAAATGCGGCCGGTGCGCCTCCTCGTGTCAACTCTATGAGACGACGCACGATCCGGAGGATATTCCCTGCCATCGCTCGGAGTTGCTCTTGCGGATCTACCGGCGCTATTTCACCTCTGCCGGCGTGGCCAAGGCCAGGCTGTTCGGGGGTTTCACGCTCACCGACGAGTACTTGGACGAGATGGCCGAGGCCTTCTATCGCTGCACAGCCTGCCGACGGTGCAAGGCCACATGTCCGCTGGGAATCGACCACGGACTGGTGACGCACCTGGCGCGCTGGCTCCTGGCCGAAATCGACGTGATTCCGAAAGCACTCGTGGTGGCAGTGCGCGAGCAACTGGAAGGGGTGGGCAACACCTCGGCCATTACCGTTCCCGGACTGAAAGACACCTGCGAGTTCCTCGAGGAAGAACTGCAGGAGATGTTCGGCGCGGAGATCAAGTTCCCCCTTGACGTGGAAGACGCCGAATACGTCTTCTTCCCCGCCGTCTCCGACTACCTGCTGGAGGCCGACACGCTCATGGGCAACGCCGTGGTGATGCACGTCACGGGGGGCTCGTGGACCATTGGCACT
>JBMFUH010000094.1:0-12415 GCA_049966735.1 Isosphaeraceae bacterium | reverse complement strand
GCCGCGGACCACCTCGGGCAGCTCGGGCCAGGTGTCGACCACAGCGACCAGGGCGGAGGCGCGGCCTTAGCGGAGTCGAGCATCGATCTCCGGCGGGTCACCCGATCCAGCGCTCGTCATCGCTCTAGCCCTTCCCCATTGCGGCCGTCGGATGGGACGAGGCGGGTGAAGGCTCGCCGCGCCCACCAGGGCGGCCATGCGCCGGGTCATGACCACCAGCATCGATCACCAGTTTACGGCATCCAACCATCACGGTGAACAGGGGGCGGGCGGAATTCGTGATTGGAGCAAATGGAACCGCATGCGAGGAGACATTGGCAATCGCAAGGGAGTCGTTGCAATTCACTCTCGCGAAAAGGGTAAGCCAGAGGAATGTTTGACCTCTCGCGGGTAGCGCGTGGTTTCCGCCGGGGCAAGAAAACCCCTCCAAGACTTACCTGGACAATCGGTTGTCCGGCGACCAGTAACAGTGTCTCATTTGGTGCCTGGCGAAGTATATCCGTACTCGGCGTCAGGAATTGTCGGCCGCGCGGCGAATCGAGGTCCACAGTTGCTCGACATGCGCGCGCTCGGTCAATTCCGCCCCCACGGAAACGCGGACCATCCAGCGATCGTCGAGGATGGCCGGGGTCAGGTAGGCTTCGCCAGAGCGGTTGACTCGTTCCGCCCAGCCGAGCGTGTGCCGGTCGAGTGCCTCTCCTTCCAGGCCGGGGGGCTCATGCCGGATGCAGACGGTTTGCAGGGGCACCGGGGCCAGTACCCGCCAGTTCGGGGCCGAGCGTACCTGATCGGCTAGCCAGCGCGCGTTTTCCAGATCCCGGCGCAGGCGTGCCTGAAGACCGCTTACGCCTTCGGCTCGCAGCAAGCACCAGAGCTTCAGGGCGCGGAACCGGCGGCCCAGCGGAATGCCCCAGTCGCGGTAGTTCTTGACGCGTCCATCGGCTGACGACTGGAGGTAGCTGGGATTGGTGGACATGACCCTGACCAAGTGCTCCGGGTCCTTGACGTAATAGAGCGAACAGTCAAACGCCGCGCCCAGCCACTTGTGAGCGTTCAGGACCAGAGAGTCCGCCCCTTCGACGCCATCCCACAGCGCTCGGCATTCGGGAAGGATCATGGCCGAGCCGGCCATCGCGGCATCGACATGAAGCCAGAGGCCATGCTGCTCGGCGACCCGGGCGATCGCCCGCAGGGGATCGAGGGCGGTGGTCGCGGTCGTGCCGGTTGTGGCGACGATCGCACACGGGACTTTGCCGTCGGCGAGGTCCTGGCGAATGGCGGCATCGAGCGCGTCTGGACGCATGGCGTAGCTCGCGTCATGAGCGATCGTGCGGACGTTTTCCCGACCGAACCCGGCGAGCTGCGCCGCCTTGCCGACCGAGCTGTGAGCCTGGCTCGAGGTGTAGATGCAAAGCGGCCGCGGTTCGGCCTGCAAGCCGCCCCGGCTCATCGCGAAATTCGACGCCTTCTCCCGGGCGCAGAGCAGAGCCACCAGCGTGGTGGTCGAGGCGGTGTCCTGGATGACGCCGCTCCAGGCCGACGACAGCCCGACCATCCACCGCACCCAGTTGGTGACCACTTCTTCCAGCTCGGTGAGCGCGGGGCTCGACTGCCAGGAGAGCCCCAGAACTCCCAGGCCGGTGCTCAGGTAATCGCCCAGCACGCTGGCCAGCGACGAATTGGCCGGGAAGTAGCCGAAGAAGCGAGGGTGCTGCCAGAGCGAAAGGCCCGGGACGATGATCTCTTCCAGGTCTCGAAAGATGCCCTCGAAGTCCCCCGGTTGATCCGGCGGCGCGGCGGGGAACTTCGCTTTCACCTCGCCCGGCTCGGTGCGCGCCATGACCGGGCGATCCGCGAGCGAGCCGCGGTAGTCCGCGATCCAGTCGATCAGCTCATGGCCGAACTTGCGGAACTGCTCCGGGTTCATGCGATTCACGCGGCTTGCTGCGCCGGCGCCAGGCGATTGAGGAAAGAGAGATAATCGGGGCTCGACCGCAGCTCGTCGTAGGTGTCGGCCGCCTCAAGCAGGACGCGCATCTGCTCCAGCTCATCTCGGTGCTGGTCGTCGTCATACTCTTCCTCATCGAGCATGACTTCCACGCAGGAAAGGGCCGCGTCGCGGGCCTCGCTGTACGTCTCATAGCGGTCCGAGCGGTCGCTGTCGTGCAGTCCATCGGGGTCGTAGACCACGGTGTCCACGGCGTTGATCGAGAGATGAAGGAAAGGCTTGAAAACCGCATTCATATCAATCAGTTGCTCCTTGGCAAGGACCGAGGGATCTTGTGTACTGTCAGTATACGCCCCCCGGCGAGACCGGGTTCGCGGAAATCGAGAATCACGATCCATGGGGGGATGCGAGCGAGGGGAGATCCGACCTGTCCGCGTTCGCCAGCTCAGAGCACGGACGCTCCGTTCGCCTCGCCGAGGGTGGGGCTGATGTCTTGTACGCTGTATCATGACGAGGCGTGACTGCGGAACAATGGCGTTTTGCGAGGTGATTCCGATGCGCCGGATCGGTACCGTGATTATCGGTTCGTTACTCTTTTTCTGTCATTCGGCTCAGGCCGGTGAGGAAGGGCTCTTCCCGTTCGTCGTCACGTACGACGCGCCAGCCAACGTGACGAACGTCTCGGCCTGGCTGGACCGCCCCGCCGGAGCGCACGGGTACATCCGGGCCGAGGAGGAACGCCTCCGCAACGACACCGGCCCCATGCGGTTCTGGGCCACCAACATCTGCTTCGAGGGCTGCTTCCCCACCCACCAGCAGGCCGAGCGCCTGGCCGCGCGGCTGGCCCGGCTGGGAATTAACTGCGTGCGCATGCATCACATGGACAACTTTTCCATCTGGGGAAACAGCCCTAACAAGCTGACGATCGACCCTCGCAAGCTCGAGCGGCTTGATTACCTCATCGACCAGCTCAGAAAGCACGGTGTCTACACCAACCTGAACCTCCACGTCTCGCGCTGGTTCGATGAGGCAGAGGGCTTCTCCGGTCGCGCCCAGCGGCCCCAGTTCGACAAGGGACTGGACAACTTCGAACCGCGCATGATCGAGTTCCAGAAGAAATACGCCCGCGACCTGCTTACACATGTCAACCCGTACACAGGCCACGCCTACACCCGGGAACCGGCGATCGCGTTCGTGGAGATCAACAACGAAAACGCCCTGCACGCGATCTGGGGCGAGGGGCGGATCGATACGCTCCCCGAGCCCTACGCCGGCACCTTCCAGTCGCTCTGGAACGCCTGGCTGAAGAAGAAGTACGGCAGCACGGACCGGCTCACGAAAGCCTGGAACGCCGAGGCCGTGCCAATCGGTCGCGAGCTCCTGCGGAACGGGCAATTTCAAACGGCCCCGCACAGCTCCTGGAACCTAGAGCGCGACGACGACGCCCAGGCCCAGTGGTCCGTCCAGCCCAATGGTCCGGCAGGAAAGCCCTGCTTGCGGGTCGTCGTCAACAAGCGCGGGAGCGTCTCCTGGCATCCCCAGTTCAGCCAGGGGGGACTTGCGCTCCGGAAGGACACGCCGTACACGCTGAGCTTCCGGATGCGAGCCGCGGACAAAGCGCGGATCCAGCTCAACGCCATGCAGGCCCATGAACCCTGGGCGCAGCTAGGCTTCTCGGCCGAGGCCCGGCTCGGCAGCGAGTGGAAGCAATTCCGGTTCACCTTCACGGTCGAGCAAGACGATTCGAACGCCAGGATCACCTGGACAAACCTCCTCCCGGGTACCTACGAGCTGGCCGACGTGTCGCTGCGGCCCGGTGGCGTGCTGGGCGTGGGGCCGAAGGAGCGCCTGGAAGATGCCACCATTCCTGTCATGAAGAAAGGGTCGATGAACCTCACCCGGACGGCCCGCCACGACTTCATGGATTTCCTCTGGGACACCGAGGCCCACTACTGGTGGGGAATGTACCGGTTTCTCAAGGACGACCTGCACGTGACGTCGCTCGTGACCGGAACGCAGATGGGCTACAGTCCGCCGCACATTCAATCCCACCTCGATTACGTGGACGGCCACTCCTACTGGCACCACCCCACGTTTCCCGGCCGGCCCTGGGATTCGCGCAACTGGTATGTGGAAGATACCGCCCTGGTCAACGAGCCTGGGGGAACGCTGGCCCGCCTGGCATCAACGCGCGTTGCTGGCAAGCCGTACACCGTCAGCGAGTACAATCATCCCGCGCCGCTTTCCTTTGCCGCCGAGGGCTTTCCCATGATCGCGGCCTTCGGCGCCTTTCAGGGCTGGAGTGCCATCTACTCGTTCGACTACACGGGGAACAATCATTACGAACCCGACAAGCTCGACGGCTACTTCGACATCAAGAGCGACCCGTCCCGCCTGGTCCACATGCCGGCCTGCGTGGCGCTCTTCGTCCGGGGCGATGTTTCCCCCGCGCTGCACACATTACTGGCTCCCATGCCTCGCGAGGCCGAGCGGCGGCAGCTTCAGCAATCGCAAAGCGCCTGGACGCTCACGACCGACCGGTTCGGGCTCGACGATAAATGGTCGCTGCTCCATGCAATCGGTCTTGATCTCAAGGCCGGGAAAATGACTGCGCCACGAAAGCCCCTTCCCTCGACCCGGACCTTCGTTTCGGACACGGGTCAAATTCGCTGGGACATCTCACAACGCGGCGCCGGCACCTTCATGGTCAATACGCCCCGGACCAAGCTTTTCACGGGTTTCATCCACGGCAGAACGTTCAAGCTGGGGAATGTCTCCCTCGACATCGGCTCGACCAGGCTGAACTGGGCAACCATCTCGCTCACGGTCATCGAGGGCAAGGGCTTCGACGGGCCTTGCCGGATCCTGATCGCAGCCACGGGCCTGGTTCAGAACAAGGGGGCCCGGCTTCAGCATCTGGAGGGATCGCGCATCACCCTGGGCAACCGTTGGGGAGAATCACCCGTGCTCTGCGAGGGCATTCCGGCGAAGATCGTCCTCCCGGATTCCGCGGAACGGTCGACCCTTTATCCCCTGGATGCGGCCGGAAATCGCCGCCGGGCCATCAAGCCGGCCGCTGCCGGCGACCGCTCGGTGATCACCCTCAAGCCGGAATATCAGACTCTCTGGTACGAGCTGGAAGTCCGCTGAGCCGGAGAATCCTCACTCAGGACGAGAGCTGGGTCGGCGCAATGACCGCGAGCGTTTCGACTTCTGGCTCGGGGTGGTTGTGGGCTTGGAATCGGAGAACGCGTCGGCGGGGGCCTCCTTCTCGAGCTTCTCGACCGTCTTCAAGATGTCGCGAAATTCATGGGAGGGCCCGAGTTTGGGGCTGGGCCGGATCTTCAGCTCGAGCGCATCGAGGGCCTTCTTCACCCCTTCATCCTTGGCGAGTTGAGTGTACTTCTCGCGCGTCGTCTTGACCAGTTGGACCAGATCCGTCACGGCCTGCCGATACTCCTCTTGCCGGGACTTCGCCTCGGCGTCGATCTTGTCTTTCATCTTGGAGTCAAAGGGGTGCGACTTGACCTGGTTGAGCAGGGCATTCTGCTGCTTGATCTCGGCATTGAGTTGATTGCGATACGCCTGTAACTGGGCGCGCTGGCCTTGGTAGAAGTAGCCGCCGCCATACCGGCCGCCGTACCGGGGGAGTCGATTCATCTGCTGGCCGACGGCGTTGCTCTCCGCACGGATCTGATTGATCTGGGCGGTCATGTTGCGAATGAAGGCCTCGCGGTCCTTCGCGGTTCCGAATGACCGTTGCTGCATCTTCGCATTGTTCAACTGGCGGGAAAGCTGCTTCACCTCGCTCAGCTTCTTCTTGGCGTCAGCTTCGGTCTCAAGGATGAAAAGCGGACCCGCCTGCTTCAGTCCGTTTGCCTTGAGAACATCTTCCGGCGAATCCCCGGTAGCATAAATTCTTGCCGTCCAAGAGGTTGCCACGATCAAGCACAGGTATCCCAGCCCCAGGCGCCGAACTCGGCTCATCATTCGTCCCCCCCTCATGACCTCATACACGCGATCAGTGCACCCTCAGACATTCCAACCCTATCATAAATCCGTACGTCCCGAGCTGCCCAAAAGGCCGCGTGCGGTAGGAAAAAGAGACACTTCTCGCTCGACTCCATCCTGCCTAGACCATGCAGGCATGATCCAATGCCTGCGGGAACCTGAAACCCACGCGGCGAACTGCCTTCTCCTGCTGTTCACATCCCGGTCCTTTGTTGCCGGCTCGCGATCGTTCACAATCAGCGGTCGTTGATGTGGCACTTTGGCCCGAGTCGTGCCACGTCGAGTTTTCAATGCCGATGGGTGGATGCACAAGAACTCCAGGTGATGATCCTGAAACGACTTTCAGCTTATGATCGGCGGGCGATGGTTGGTCCGGACGTCCCCGAAAATGGCACTAAGTGCCATGTTTTCGCGTGTTTTTCCAGTGGTTGTACACAAATGTACACTGAGGTCTTTTCGAGCGGGGAGTAGGGAGCGAACTCGCAAGCTGGCTGTTCGGGCTGGTGTCTTGGGCAGCTTCCTTGCCGGGACAATATCTGGCAATTCCTGGACGAGCGTCGCCAACCTGGGCTCATCCACGAGTTGACACGAATTCCCTCGCAGGACACGAATTTCCTCGATTCCTCGCTCCTACCCGCGCTGCTACCCCCGCACAGGCATTCCATGCCGATCGCGCGGGTAACGAACCCGGCGGATCTGCGAACCCTCCTTGTCGGGGGGCAGTTGCCGGAGGTCCGGGACGAGTTCTTCCGCCTTCGGGCCGAAGCTCCGCAGGACCCGGGCGATCGCGGCCCTCTGCCCTTTCGGCGCGGTCTTCCAGGTCTTGGCCAGGCTGGCGAGAACGCGGCTTTCGTCGGGCGTGCCCCGAGAGATCGCGGCGAGCGACTCGGCCACCAGTCCGCGGAGGTGATCGGGAGCGTCCTTGTCCCCCTCGAACATCGAGAGGAGCGGTGGAACGGCCGAGGCAGAGGCCTGACCGAGGATTCCCAGCGACCAGACAGCCTCTGCCAAGCATTCCTCTTGAGGATTCAGGACCCGTTCAGACGAACCAGGCGAATCAGGGCGAGCGGGGGCCGGTTCCTGTTTCGCTCCACCAGGACGCTGCGGAATCTCGCGGAGGATTTCGACACACCCTGGAGGGCATTCCCCATCCGACGTGATCTCACCAATCGCCCCGGCCGCGCTGCCGATGATCGAGTCTTGCATTAAGGCGCGATTCGTCGCCGCGGGGCGTATCGATCTCTTTGCGTAGCAAGTTCAAAATGGCTGCCAGCGCCGACCTGGCCTCCTGGCCCATGTGATTGATGGCACCTGCGCAGCCGTGGCGGATCTCGGAGTTCTCGCTCGACAATCCTGCGATGAGCGCCGGCAAGACCGACGTTTCCAGGCGAACGTGCCAGAAGACGTCCGTGAATGCGTTGCGAGCGTGGGGGCTTTCGGTCGGAATACGCCGCAACGCCACGGGGACAAGCAGCTCAGGGTCCTGGCCATACTCAACCAACGCCTCGGACGCATCAATCCGGACCTGCTCGTCGTCGTCGTCCAGACAGGCGACCAGGCGAGCAGGGGGAGCATCGAGTTTCCCACGGTGGGCAACAAAGCCCAGAGACTTGGCGGCTCGGGCACGAAGCGTCGGTGAAGAGTCGTCGAGCAGGGCCGCAAGCGCTGTCGCGGCCGCAGGGCACGATTTCGGATCGATGAGACCGACACGATCGCCAACAACTTCCGCCGCCGCGAACCGGACCATCTCCGCCTCATCCTTCATAGCCTGAATGAGGCAAGGAAAGACCTGCGCGAATTCGCCAGGCCCCAGCCTGACGCCGTAGAGCTCGCGGATGGCCACCGTCTTTTCCGTGCTATCGCCGTGGTCGATCCGCGAGATGACGGGCCAGATCGGTTTGGGTGCGCTCAGACCCATCGGTTTCCTGGCCTGTAGGGCGGGAACCAAGAACACCCAGACCGCAATCGCGGCAACCGCAAGGGCCGTGAGGACAACCCAGATCTGTCCGATTTGTTTGCTCTGACCGGCATCGGCCGACATGATTCGACCTCCTGCATGAACGAACTCGTGCGGCGGAGCCTCAGACTCACTACGTCCTGAAAATTCTCACAAGTTTCTGACCCCGCGGCAATCCAACCGAGGCTCCGCCAGGAAGCGCGGACCGTGGTGGAAGCGGCTCGGCTCGTCCCGCGAGATGCCACTATCTTTCTTCGGCGGCTAGGCTGTCCTACAATCTCTCATGTATCAAACCAGCCGACATAGAAAGGACCACCATGTCTCACCACACGCGACGTGCTCCGACCTTGCTTCTTGGGTTCGTGTTGACCACCCTCATGGCTCTGCCCGCCTGGGCGACCGCCGCGGACGAGCTGCTCTTCGGCGGCGCGACCACGAGCATCACGCCGGACCGGCCGGTCCCGCTGATGGGCCAGACGGATACGCGCATCTCCAAGGCCGTGGAAAGCCCCGTGACAGCCAACGCGCTGGCACTCGAGGCCCGGCGCGGCAACCAGGCTCTCGATCAGGCGATCCTGATCTCGTGTGACCTCGCCGCGATCGGCGGTGGGATCATCGAGCCCGTCCGCGGCCGTCTCAAGGCTGCCATCCCCGACTTCGACGCCCGCAAGCTCATCCTCAGCGCGACTCACACGCACACCGCGCCCGTGATGGAGGAAGGAGTTTATGAACTACCTCGTGAGGGAATCGTCCAGCCGGCCGAGTATCGCGCCTTCCTGATCGACCGCCTCACGGAGATCGCGATCAAGGCCTGGAAAACTCGCAAGCCGGGACTGGTTGGCTGGGGCCTGGGTCATGCCGTCGTCGCCCAGAACCGACGCGCCGTGTATGCCGACGGTCATGCTCAGATGTACGGCGACACGACCAAACCGGACTTTCGCCGGATCGAGGGCTACGAAGACCACGGCGTCGAGGTGCTCTGCTTCTGGGACCTGAAGCGGAATCTCCTGGCGACGGCCGTCAACGTCGCCTGCCCGTCGCAGGAGGTGGAAGGCCGCTCAACCGTTAATGCCGACTTCTGGCATGAGGTCCGCGAGCAGCTTCGTGCCCGACATGGCCAGAACCTCTTGGTTCTGGGCTGGCCGGGAGCGGCCGGCGACCAGTCCCCGCACCTGATGTACCGCCAGCGGGCCGAGGAGCGGATGCGCAACCTCCGCGGAGTCACCCGGCTGCAAGAGCTGGCGCGGAGAATCGTCGCGGCCTGGGATGAGGCGTTCGAGGGGGCTCGACAGGAGATGCATTTCGATCCACTTTTCCTGCACGAAGTTCAATCGATCCGCATCCCCGCGCGCAAGGTGACCAGTGAAGAGTGCGCGGCAGCCAGGGCCCAGGTTGCCACGTTGTCCCAAGACCCGCGCAACCGCTGGCGGGTGCTCTGGAATCAGTTGGTCGTCGACCGATTCGAACGGCAACGCTCCAACCCGACCCCGATGTGCGAGATGGAGCTTCATGTTCTGCGCCTGGGCGACGTGGCGATCGCGACCAATCCCTTCGAGCTGTTCACCGACTTCGGCATCGAGATCAAGGCCCGCAGCCCCGCGCTGCAAACGTTCCTGATTCAACTCGCGGGGCCTGGCGCGACGTACGTTCCGACCGATCGCGCCGAGCGCGGCGGCGGCTACAGCGCCATCGTCCAGAGCAGCACGGTCGGCTCCGAGGGAGGACAGTCGCTCGTCGACCAGACGGTCAAGGTGCTCAAGGAGCTATGGGCGCCTAAGTGACTCGGATGCTCAGATGTAAGCTGTATCAGACCTTGAAAAAGATCCGCCGCCGCCAGAGCCAGTAAAGAACCAGCCAGGCGCAGCAGAACGTGACGAAGTGCTGGAACACGGGGAACCACATCGCGCCCATCGGCTGCTTGAGCCAGCCGATCCAGGCGCCGGTGAGGCTGCGGAACCAACCGCCGAAGGAGTTGCCCAGCACGTAGGCCGCGATCGAGTTCATGCCGACCACGACCAGGGGAAACGCCCAGCGCTTCCAGCCCAGCACATCGATGGTCGCGTAAAAGAAAAGGAGCATGAGCGTGGTCCAGCCGGCGGCGTACACCGCGAAGCTGGGCGTCCAGATGCGCTTGATCAAGGGGAACCAGGGACTCACCGCCAGTCCGACACCGATGCCTGAGAGCCCAGCAAGGAGCAGGATGAGCATCGTCCGGCCCGGCGGCAGGCGATCGTGGATGAGCTGGCCGGCCATCACGCCGAAGATGATCGTGGCCGTCGACGGAATGGCATTGAGCCCCACGTAGTAGCCCGTATAGTGGCGGCCGAGCATCCAGAAATCAAGCGCGGCACCGATGTTCTGGGTGCTCATGGCCCAGGGCCCTTTGGGACCGTTCCAGGGGTTGAACATCCAGAGCAAGGTGTAGCCGACGAGAATCGCCGCGGCCAAGAGCCCCTGCGTCCGGTAGCTCTTGCCGACCACGAAAAAGGCCAGCACGTAGCCGATCGCGATCTGCTGGAGCACGCGGATGAAACCGATGCTCCACTTCTCCGCGCCGAAGTTGTCCAGGAGAACGCCGATCATGATCAGCCCCAGCGCACGCACGAGGACGTGGCCAAACCGCCTGGCCCACGAGTCTCCCCGGGCCGCCCGCTTCGCCAGCGCGAACGGCATTGCCACACCCACCATGAACATGAACGAGGGCTGGATCAGGTCCCAGTAAACGCAGCCTTGCCACGCCACGTGCTCGTTCTGGGCGTAGAGCCAGTTCCAGGTGGGATCTCCCTTGAGCGAGGCGAAAATCGCCCCGCACAAGAGCGTCGACATGATCAACCCCCGGTACGCGTCCAGTGAGACGAGTCGCCCGGAGGATGAGTCGATAGCGGCAACCGGCCGCAAGGCGTTCGCGGACTCCGGGACAGCCTCGTTCAATGTTGCTGTGCTCATGATCTTCCTTCCTCAATCGTCTCCGAGCTTCGATTCGATCCCCTCAATCGCCGAGCGGTACGTACAACTCGGGGCTGCGGCTGTCGATGATGCGGAACAACCCTTCCTTCACATACTGTTCGAAATGAGGCGCGGCGCGGTGGGCGTCGAGCGCGGCCTGGTCGTCGTACTGCTCGTAGAGGAAGAACCGGCGCGGCTCGGTTGTCGAGCGGTGAGCGAGGTACATCCGACAACCTGGTTCGGCGAGCGTGTGCCCGGTCAACGTGCGGAACAGCTCGACCGCTTCCGCTTCGTGCCCGGGCTTGACGACGTAGGTCACGGCGACACAGATCATGTTTGCTCTCCGGTCTCGTCTCGCGGTGCAGGGATGGGCAGGATACGATCCAGGGGATGGTTCAGACGAATCGGCTGGCGCCGCGGGCTCTCGATCGAGCGAGGGCCCTGGCCTCTGGCTGATTCTCTCGAGACTATACCTCTCGCGGACTCAATTGATCCACTCCCGAATCTCAAGATCCGTTACATGGAACGCGGACAGCCGCAAGAGATTATCGTTACCTCACCCGACAGGGATGAAAGGCCGTGAGTACTGTTCGAGCCCCCCACTCGCGCGGGCTCGCCGAAAAAAAGAGGAGTGGGGACTTGATGCCGGTCGCCGGCGGTCTTATTATGCGGGCCGTACGAACTGCCTTCCGACGACTCAAGGTGGGCGGACGGCAGCGAGCCATGACGGCTTGATCGCGGAGTTTCGCGGCGCACACTCGTTCCCGCGACAAGCGGCCTGACCCGATGGAGGGGCGCCGAAAAAAAGAGGAGTGGGGACTTGATGCCGGTCGCCGGCGGTCTTATTATGCGGGCCGTACGAACTGCCTTCCGACGACTCAAGGTGGGCGGACGGCAGCGAGCCATGACGGCTTGATCGCGGAGTTTCGCGGCGCACACTCGTTCCCGCGACAAGCGGCCTGACCCGATGGAGGGGCGTCCATGACCCATCGAGACGGCGCGGTCTTCAGTTCTTTCTTCCTGGCCCTGTCCGTTCTCCTGTCGGGCTGCGGTCCCTCAACGCCGCGACCAGCCGACAAAGGCCGAGGAGGTGGGCCGGTGCCCGTTCCATGGGGCATCCGGGTTTCGGCTGCCGCCTTCTCGCCCGACAATCGACTTCTCGCCTTGGGCTGCGAGGCGGGGGGCGGAATGGGCCAAGGCGTGGGGAAGTACCCGCCGGGGGGAAAGGTGATCAAGCTCTGGGATCTAGAGTCGGGGAACCGCCTCGGCTGGCTCGAAGGACACAGAATGGGCATATCCGGGATCGCTTTTCTTCCGGACAGCCACCGGCTCCTGTCCGTAGGTCGTGATGGGACCCTCAAGTTCTGGGATGCTGCAAGCCGGGCTCTGGTTCATACGCTGGGTGGCGAAGACGAAGGGATCACCTGGGTGACACCCACTCCAGACGGAACCCAGGCGCTGTCGGGAGGGCCCCTCGCAAAGCTCAAGATCTGGGATTTAGGGCGGTTTGCAGTCGGCTTGCGCACTCATTGAATATCGTAGGGTCCGCTGTG
>JBMFUH010000093.1:0-12419 GCA_049966735.1 Isosphaeraceae bacterium | reverse complement strand
AGGGCAATCAGATTTTTTACTCAGGATTTACCACATTCCCGGATTCGACAGTTGCGGAACACCAGGGCCGCGCCGGAAGTCCCGCGACGCGCCGGACCGCTCCGAGGAGGCACCGTAACCGATGCCCCGTCGGATGTGCTCGGCATACCGAACGCCCTACGCCACGATCCCAACGATCACGATGTCGTCGATCTCTCCGTTGCTCGGAAACCCGAACTCGGGCCGATCGAGCACCAGTGCCGCGGCCGCCGAGGCCCGGAGCATCGCGTGATGGACCAGAGGCTCATCCACGACGCCCGGCGCCGTATCCCAGCCTTCCGAGAGCAAGGTGGAAATCAAGGTCGACGCGAACGTCTCGCCGGCCCGGTTGGTGTCACGCGGGGGGCGATCGCGCGGGAACGCGGGAACCTGGACCGCGCCGGCCTCGCCGTCGGGCTTCGTGAATCGCGCCAGCGCACCATTCGGCCCATCGGTGATCACCAGGATCGACACCCGCCACGCCGTCTCCTCGCGGTCGGCGAGGGCCTCCCACTCGCGTCGATTGCAGCAGAGCACGTCAATCGAAGCGGCAAAGCTGGAAACGGGATACGCCTGATCGACCATGTTTCGCATCGCCGGGGCGAACAACCGGCAGCGAGCCCCCGGCGCGGCCAGCATGTACGCCGCAACTGCATTGGGCAAGCCGGCCACGACCCGGAGGTCACAAGGCGATCCGAGCCAGCGATCGAACGCGGTCGGCTGAAGCGCCGACAGACACTCGCGAAAGCCGATCGCCAACTTGTCACCGTGCTCGCCACTTGTGAGCAAGAGCGTCCAGTCGGCCCGTCTTTGCTCCATGCGGACAGCCTCGTGGGCAATGCCGTGGCGGGCCAGCAGTCCTTCGATCTGCCGGCCGGCTGGATCGTCCCGCGCGCCCAGCGGGCAAACCAGCGTTCCGCCCAGCGCTGCGGCGAAGCCGGCGCCCATGCCCCCGAGGTCATCGCTCCAGGAGGGAGCGCGCACGCTGGTTCGGCTGACCATCCCCGCACGAACCGGGCGCGCGAGAGCGACCTCGCCAGATGGCCCCGGCCAGTCGTCGGGCGGCTCGATCTCGATTTCCAGGCCCGAGGGATCGATGACTCGAAGCGACCGATCGCCGGTGAACTTCCAGACGCCGTCGGCGCTCTCGTCGAGGGGCAGTTCGCTCGCCCCGGCGCGCAGAGGCCGGTCGACCCGCAACACGCGATCGAGATAGGCTGGACCAAAGACCATCACACGGGGATTCAAGGGGGACTCCGGGACTCCTGGACTCCTGTCGACCATCTCCTGCTCTCGCCCTTCATTGTATCGCGATGATAAGATGAGGAAGGGCCTGGTCCGGGTCCCTGATGGAACGCCTGGCGCAGGAGAGATTGCTTGGAAACGGACATCGAATCATCTGTGGAATCGCTCGACCATCCAGTGGACAACGCGCCGGTGCGCTCGTTGCAGCACAAAGGACTCACCGTCGAGGGCTACTCGCGTGCGGCCGTGCAAACCTACTGGCGCGTGCTGGAACTGAAACTGGGATTTGACCTGGGAGCGCTTCCCTGGTCGTTCACAAGCACTCCTAGCTGGTTCCTGTCGCATTCGCACCTCGACCACATCGCCGGCCTGGGTACATTGGTCTCGCGGCGGCGGATGATGAAGATGGAGCCGCCGACGGTTTACATGCCCGCCGAGGCGATCGAAGGCGCCCAGCTTCTGCTCCGTGCCTTGCAACGGCTCGACCGGGGCCGCATGCCGGTGGGGCTGGTTGGACTCAAGCCGGGGGACGAGGTCGAGCTGTCTCGCGAGCTGGTGGTGTCGACTTTCCCCACGCGGCACACGCTCCCCTCGCTGGGTTATCTGGTCTGGGAACGGCGGAAGAAGCTCAAGCCGGAATTCCAGGGGCTGGCTGGCGAGCAGATCCGCGACCTGCGGCTTTCGGGCGTGGAGGTCTCCTCGGAGATCCGTCTCCCCAGGATCGCCTACCTGGGCGACACGGCGCCCCAGGGGCTCGACGTCTTCCCAGACGTTTACCGGGCGCAGATCTTGATCCTCGAGCTGACCTTCGTGGCGCCCAACGAGCGCCCGGCGGTCATCCACAAGTTCGGCCACACGCACCTGGACGACCTGCTGGAGCGGGCCGACCGGTTCGAGAACGAGGTGATCATCGCCTCGCACTTCAGCACCCGGCTGCATCCCGATCAGATCCAGCGAATCATCGACCGCCGGCTGCCGGAGACCCTGCGCGGGCGACTGAAGGTCTGGCTCTAGGACTTCGGCTGGATCTCCTCCCTGAGCGAGTAGATGCCGTGCCCCTCATTGCGCAGCTTCCCCTCGGCCACGAGTTCGTCCCAGACGCCGGGAGGGTGGCCCGGCGGAGGCGTGATGCCGCCGATCCGCGAGGTCTTGTTGCCGCGGCTCAGGCCCGATTCGTCGTCCAGGCGCATCACCTTCAGCCGCTTCTTGAAAGCCTTGTACGCGTGCTTGCGTTCCTCTTCCGTCGCCATGCCTGATTCTCCCCACAGATCTGATCTGGCCTAGAAACCGGAGCCCGCCCCGCCGTGTATTGCGTAGAACGGAATTCATTCCGTTCTACTCTCCGCGACGTCGTCGACCCGGGTCCTTGCAACATCCATCCTATAAGCAGATAACGGAACCGGGTCAACCGCGCCGACGAACTCTCTCACGAGCCGATCAAGACGAGGTCACAATACAATGCAACACCCGGAAATGACTCGCCGCGACTGGCTGACAGCCGCCTCGGCGCTGGCGCTGAGCGGCTCGATTCGGACAATCGCCGCGGAGGAACCGGTCAAGTCCGTCGCGGCGATCGTCTCCGCCTACTTTGCCGGCTCACACGCGGACGTCCTGGTCGGTCGGATCATGGAGGGCTGGAAAAGCGACGGTGGACCGGGGCCAAGGTTGCGCCTGGCCTCGATGTACGTGGATCAGCCCGACCAATCGAGGTTCGGCCTGGAAGTTGCCAGGCGGCACAATGTGCCGGTCTGCGGCACGATCGAGAAGGCGATCACGCTGGGCACGGGCACGATCGCGGTGGACGGCGTCATCAGCGTCGGCGAGCACGGTCAGTACCCTTGGAACGCGAAGGGGCAGCACCTTTACCCCAGGCGCAGGTTCTTCGTCGGCATCACCGAGACGTTTCGCAGACATGGCCGCGTGGTCCCGGTGTTCAACGACAAGAACCTGGGCCCGACGTGGGACGATGCATCGTGGATGTATGAAACGGCGAAGGCCATGAAGATCCCGTTCATGGCCGGGTCATCGCTGCCGCTCTCGTACCGCGAGCCCGAGCTCGCGTTGCCGATGGGCCGCGGCCTCGAAGGCGCCATCGGCGTGGGTTATTCCGGACTCGACATCTACGGCATCCACACGCTTGAGGTTTATCAATCCCTCGTCGAGCGCCGGCGAGGCGCGGAAAACGGGGTGAGTTGGGTGCAGTGTCTCACCGGCGAGGCGATGAGGAAAGCCCTCGACGATGGGCGGGTGCGCCGTGATCTCGTCGACGCCGTGCTGGGGGTGATCCCGCAGGCCCAGGGAAAGAGCCTCGAGACCGCGACCGGCCCCGACGACGCCCTCTTCCTTTTCGAGTATGGCGACGGCTTCCCGGCCGCGGTGCTCATGCTGGCCGGGTTCGCCGACGGGATCGGCGTGGCGCTCAAGCGGAAGGGACAAGCCGAACCTGTCGCGACTCATATCCTGGAGCGAAAGCAGCCGCACTATCCTCACTTCGCCTTCCTGCTCCGGGCCATCGAGTCGATGATCCATTCCGGGCGTCCAAGTTATCCGGTCGAGCGGACACTGCTCACCGGCGGAATCCTTGATCGGGCTTTAACCTCCCGGCATGAGGGCGGCCGGCGCATCGACACGCCGGAGCTGGCGATTCGCTATCAGCCGGCCGATTATCCCCACGCCCCGCGGCCAGCACTGCCGCTCTGATCGGATTCCTTCCGCCTTGAGAGGACAGG
The DNA here is from genome assembly GCA_049966735.1 of Isosphaeraceae bacterium. GTDB lineage: Bacteria > Planctomycetota > Planctomycetia > Isosphaerales > Isosphaeraceae > Aquisphaera. Next base: position 8,427 of record JBMFUH010000093.1, on the reverse strand, counting down.
CCATGCGCATCGCGATCGGCGGGATCATGCACGAGTCCAACTCCTTCGCCAGCACGATCACCGACCGCGCGCGGTTCGCGGAGGGGAGTCTGACACAGGGCGATGACCTTCTCGACGTCTGGCGGGAAGCGCACCACGAGATGGGCGGATTCATCGAGGGAGCCAGTCGCTTCGGCTTCGATCTCGTGCCGACCGTGATGGCCTGGGCGACGCCGGCCGGGCCGGTCGCGGACGACGTCCTCGATGAGGTCGTCGACGATCTGATCGATGGAATCAAGAGGAGCAACGCCGACGGGCTGCTTCTGGCGCTGCATGGCGCGATGGTGACGCAAAAGCACCCTGACGCCGATGCCGAAGTCTTGCGCCGGCTGCGCCAGGCGTTGAAGCCGGGATTGCCGATCATCACAACCCTGGATTACCACGCCAACGTCTGGCGCGCGATGGCCAATCTCAGCAACGCCCTCATAGGTTACCAGACCTATCCGCACGTCGATCAGCGAGAGTGCGGGCTGAAGGCCGCCGAGATGATCGCCCGGTCTCTGCGCGGCGAGATCCGTCCGGTCACCGCGATCGCCCAGCCTCCGCTGGTGATCAACCTGCTGGGCCAGGAGACCGATCGCGAGCCGATGCGCTCGCTGATGGCCAGGGCCCGCGAGGCGGGGAAACGGTCGGGGATGCTCTCCGTCAGCGTGATGGCCGGCTTCCCTTACGCCGACGTCTTCAACATGGGGCCGGCCGTGATCGCCGTGGCGGACGGCGACCAGATCCTGGCGGAGGAGGCTGCCGACGAACTGGCCAAACGCCTCTGGGACGTTCGAGAGCAGCTCGTTGTCCGCTGCCCTCGATCGGCGGAAGCGGTTGGGCGGGCGATGAACTCGTCGAAAAAACCGGTCGTCCTGGTCGACCTGGGCGACAACATCGGCGGTGGCTCGGCGGGAGACGGCACGGTCCTGCTTCAGGAGATCCTCAAGCAGCAAGCTCAGGGATCGGTCGTCGTGCTTCACGATCCCGAGGCCGTGGAGGCTGCCCGCCGGGTCGGCCTTGGCGGAGCCTTCCATCAGGGGGTCGGCGGGAAACACGATCGGCTGCACGGTGAGCCGGTCGAGGTCTGGGGCACCGTGCGATCGCTGCACGACGGCAAGTGGGTCGAGAACGAGCCCCGGCACGGCGGCCGACGGTTCAACGACCAGGGAGCCACCGCGGTGATCGACCTGGACGGCGCGAACGTGCTGGTCCTGAACTCGCTGCGCACGCCGCCATTCAGCCTGGGACAGCTCGAAAGCCTGGGCATCGACCCGGCGCGGCGGGCGATCCTGGTCGCCAAGGCGGCCGTGGCCTACCGGGCGGCGTACCGGCCGATCGCCGGCGAGATCATCGAGGTCGACACGCCAGGGCTGACCGCGATCGATCCCACACGGTTCACGTACTCCCATCGCCCACGGCCAATGTATCCATTTGAGAAGTGAGAGACCGGGGTCGGAGTCTGCGGGTCATCACAGCACCCCGTACCGCCGGAACGCCTCGGTGACGGTCATTCCCTCGGCTAGCTTGAGGCGGACGAGGTTCTCGCCGCGGACCTTCTGCTCGGCGGCGGCAAGGGCCTGCTCGGCGACGGCTTGGGGGATGATCACCACGCCGTCATCATCAGCGAGGACCAGGTCGTGAGCGTTCACGGAGACGCCTCCACAGACGATGGGCACGTCGTGCGCGACCACGTCGATCCGGCCCATGCTGTCGGCTGGATAAACGCCCCGGCAGAAAACGGGAAAGCCCATGGTCTTGATGGCGCGGGTGTCGCGGGTGTAGCCGTCGATGACGATGCCCCGGCAGCCCCGGTACCGCGCCGCGGTCGAAAGCAGTTCTCCCCAGAAACTGCCGTCGCACGATGAGACGACCATCACGTCGCCGTGCCGGAGCGCGTCAACGGCGGCCATCTCTCCCTTGTAGGGCTCCTTCGGAGCGGCCTCCCGCGCCGCGACAGTCAGCACGGTCCGCGCCACGCCGGCCACGGTATCTCCTTCCACCAGTGGACGGATGTCGGCTCGGAGGCACTGGTCGCGGTATCCCAGGCGATCGAGAACATCGGCTACCACTGGCGTGTACAGTCGCGACAGTCGCTCGACCCAATCCGCCAGTTCGGCGCCTGTCGTGTGACTGGATTTCTGCACGGACATGCTGCAAACTCCTGGAATCGTCAACCAGCGTGGTCATACGCGCACATTGTAACTGTATCCGGGCGTTCTGGGGATCGCGAGTCAGGGCCGCGGTCAGCCGCGGTGATGCGGCTGATCTTTTCGCCCTTGCCACAGGTCGAGCCCCCAGCTTCGACACGAACTCTCATGAGAAACTACAGCCTGTGGAATCGGCCGAGGTCCCCGGAACGGCGGGAATTTTATGAGAAGGCGTTCCGTCGTGAGAAGCTCGGCCCGTGGGATGCCAAGTGGCACGCACTCTCGCCCGAAGCTCGTTTCGCCTTTCTGAACCAGGTCAGGGGACCGGTCAAAAATCTGGGCCGAGCGAGGATGCAGCCCAGCATCAAGAAAAACCATCTCGGTCCGGGTGTGCTGGAGGAACTGCTGGCAGCCGGTTTTGTCGAGCTGGGGTCATCCCGGATGATCGGTCCTCAGGATCGGGTCTTCGCCGTCGAGGGCACAGTGGACTTCGCGATCCGGATCCGAGCCCTGGCCCGCTACCATTTGCTGGACCCTGACCAGCCGAGCCTTCTGGAGAAATTCGTCGCCTACGTCTCCTTGCAATATGAGGCGACAACCTCCCTCAACGGCGTGGTCCGCAAGGCAGGACTCAATGAGTACCTGGATATCGAACGGATCGTCCGCCAGTACGTGGTCGGCCACCGCTGGCCGGACTGGGTTGCCTTGTACCTCAAAGAGCCCACCGCCCAGCGCATCTTGAAGGTGCTTGGAGAGGCGGACAAACCCATCCGCTCGAAGGAGCTGCCGGCAAGGCTCCCCGACGTCTCGCCCGACATCCTCACTTGTACGTTGAATTCTCTCCTGGGCTACCTCGCGGTCTTCGAAGACCTCGAACCGGGGACCCTGGAGATCGTGGTCGGGCTCCTTCCTTCGGTTCGGAAAAGCATGGCCAAGGCTCTGTTGCCCCGGCAACGACCGGAGCTTGTTGTCGATGACAGCCCCGTGGAAGTGGGCCCGGAAACCAGCATCATCGTGGACGACCTTCGCGCCTTCCTGCTCGAGGTGGCCAGCGAACCGCCCCGGCTGCGCCGAGATTACGGGATCTTCCAGAAGGAGACCGATCGCTTCTTGGAGGCACTGGACGTCCTGCCTGCGTGGTTGATGAAAGCCCTGGACCTCACGCAGTCAAAAAGGCTGGACCACGCCTTCTCGTGGGCGCGGGCTCTCAACATGGTCGGCATCAAGCACCACGCGACGGGTGCGTGGCTGGAAATCATGTCCGAGGGGAACAGGTGGCTGGCGGCAAGTCTCGCGAAGCAATATGAGCGCGTCTATCGTGTCTTGCGAGAATTCTCCGCAGCGGAGCAGTCAAGCTCCCGGGACTACCACGACCTCTTGCTCTGGCTCCCCAGTCCCTATGGCTACCTGCGTGCCGACGAGGGATTCCTCGGCACAGACGTGGTTGTTCTCCCCGCGGAACGGATGAAGACGAGGACTTACCACAACGCGGAGCCGTCGGATTACGAGGCGTTGCGAACCTCCCTTTATCGATCGTTGTCGATCCTGTCGCCGGGTAACTTCTGCCGCCTCGACAGTGTCATCCACCACATTGCGTTCGAAAGTCACAACCCGCTTCTGCTGGGACCAGGAGAGAAGGGCGTCTTGATCTACCAGTCCGGTCGACTTCTCCCCCCCTTCGCCGAGGAAAGGGAACAGGCGGCCCGAGATTTGCTCACGAACTTCGTCCACAAGCGGCTGATTCCGCTGGGATGTCTGCAAGCGGCCGTCGATCAGGAAAAGCGCCTCCTCGTCGCGAAACTGCCTCAATTCGACGTGTATTTCGGCCGCGCGCCGGCATCGACCGTGGCTGCCGGCCGGCACTCCGACAAGTCCCGCGTGGTGGTTCAGCCCGATTACAGCATCATCGTGATCGGCTTCAACCCCGCGCCCGCCGCTGAACTGGCCCCCTTCTGCGATCGGGAGAAACGTGGTGGGACCCACGGCGCCCTGACGCTCAAGCTGACTCGTGAATCGGTGCTCCGGGCCGTGACGCACGGCATGGAACCCAATGAGATCGTGAAGCGGCTCCAGCGTCAGGCCAGCAACGAGGTCCCAGCGAACGTCCTCCGCCAGGTTACCGACTGGGCAAGCTGGGTACGTCGGGTCCAGGCATCGCCCGTCACCATGGTGCGCTGCCCCGACGCCGAGACGGCCGATCGCGTTCTTGCCGCGTTGAAGCGCCAGGCTGAGCGTCTGAATGACACGACGGTGGCGGTCTCCCTCGCGAAGTTGACCTCGGTGGAGCGGAACAAGCTCAAGGAGCACGGGGTGATCCTGGACGGCTGAATGGGGCACAATTCAAAGAGCGTCCTCAAACACGAACCCAGACATCTCCCTCCCGCACTTCCACGGGGAACCGGTGAACGCCGTGTCCGCGGATGGTCGTGCACCGGCCGTCCTTGAGCTTGAAGCGCCAGCGATGCAGCGGACAGACGACCTCGCCCTCCTCGGTCCGCCCCTGGCCCAGCGAACCCCCCTCGTGCGGGCAGCGGTCGGAGAGCGCGACAATCGCATCACCCAGCAAAAAAACGGCGATCCGCAGCCCGGCTGCCTCACACGCCCGGCCCCGCCCCTGGGGAACCTCGTCCAGCCGACATACCAAGACCCACTCGGCCATACGAACTCAAACCTTCCCAACTGGAATCAACCGAATCCAAAACGAATGACCTAGGACTTGCGTCGGAGGTCTCACCAACTGTAGATTCTAGTTGAGCTTGGAAAAGGAAGCGATCCTTCGGAGGACGCGTCGTGTGATCGGGCATCAGGGGACGTACCCAATCGTGGTCGGGAAAGTGGCAACCTCGCTGGCGCTCGCGGCGCTTGCGCTGGTCCTGTCCGGCTGCGACATCAAGGACCGGTCCACCCCCGAACTGGTCTGGGGAGTCCACGGGACCCTCCCGGGCTGGTTGCACCAGCCGCGCGTGGCCGCGTTCGACGACCAGGATCAGCTCTACATTGCCGACCTGACCGACCGCATCCAGGTCTTCGACCGCGATGGGCAATACCTCCGCGGCTGGCGGACGCCCGGATTCAACGTTGACGGGCCCAGCGGTCTCTCCGTCGATCGCTATGGACGACTCCTGGTCGCGGACACCCATTTTTACCGGGTGCTGGTTTACTCGAAGACCGGAGAACTGCTCTTCCAGATCGGCGACGGCGTACAGGGCACAACACCCGGCCGGTTCGGCTATCCGACCGACGTCGTGATCGACAAGGCCGGCAACTTCTACGTGGCCGAATATGGTGAAAACGACCGCATCCAGGTCTTCTCGCCTGAAGGCAAGTGGCTGCGCCAGTGGGGCGGCCACGGCTACGAGCCGGGCGAGTTTCTCCGGCCCCGGGCGCTGGCGATCGACGACAGCGACCTGATCTACGTCGCCGATAGCTGCTGCCACCGCATCCAGGTGTTCGACCTCCAGGGAAAACTCGTCCGTCTCTGGGGCCAGCGCGGAACCGGGCCGGGAGACCTGAGCTATCCCTATGATGTGGCGATCGGTCCGGATCACTGCCTCTATGTCTGTGAGTACGGCAATCATCGTGTTCAGAAATTCACGCTCGAGGGCAAGCCGCTGGCAACCTGGGGCCACTCGGGCCGCCAGCCCGGCGAACTTTACAACCCCTGGGCCTTGGCGGTGGATCATCAGGGGGAGGTCTCGGTGATCGATTCGAGCAACCACCGGGTGCAGCGGTTTAGGATGTAGTGGATAGTGGACAGTGGGCAGTGGTTCGTACTCCGCGGCGAGCGGGCGGTCGAGATTCCGAATTCCGCATTTTCAAGGATTGGCTGGCGATGTTTGGAAACCTGTCTCTCACATTTAGCCAGCCCTGGTGGTTGATCCTCATTCCACTCATCATCCCGCCACTGGTCTGGATGAGCTTCCGCAGTCTGGCCGGGCTGGGACCGTTTCGCCGGGCGCTCGCCATCCTCTTCCGGGTCGCCGTCATCACCCTGGTCGTGCTGGCCCTGGCCGATCTCCAGACCGTTCGCAGGTCGGACCGGCTGACGACCATGTTCGTGGTCGACGCGTCCAACAGCATTCCGAGGGAACAGCAGAAAGCCGCGATCGATTACGTGACTTTCGCCTCGAAGAAGCGGCGGAAGGACGACATGGCCGGCGTGGTCGTCTTCGGCAAGGAGCCGCGAGTCGAGGTGCCGCCTGCCCCCAGCGAGCTGAACCTGCTGGGGATCGAGAGCACGATCGACCCGGAAAACACCGACCTGGCCGCCGCGCTCAAGCTGGCGCTCGCGACGTTCCCGGAAGACACGGCCAGGCGCGTCGTCTTCCTTTCCGACGGCAATGAGAACCGGGGCAACCTGCTCGAGCAGGCGCTCGTGGCCAAGTCTTTGGGGGTTCAGGTTGACGTCTTGCCCATCGAGTATCGCTACGACCGCGAGGTGCTCGTCGAGAAGGTGTCGGTCCCTCCCGACGTGAAGAAGGGGGAGACGGTCGCCATCAACGTGGTCATCCGGGCCAGCGAACCGTCGCGCGGCACCCTGCAAATCTTCCAGAAGGCCGAGAACTACCGTGGTCCTGCCCCCGGGAACGAGAAGCCGCAACCGGTGGAGCTTCAGCGCGGAATCAACGTCTTCACGCTCAAGCAGCTCATCACCATACCGAATTTCTACACGTTCCAGGCCGTGTTCATTCCCGAGCAAGGAAGCGGCGACAGCAAGACCATCAACAACGTTGCCGAGGGGTTCACGCACGTCCGCGGCAAGGGCCAGGTTCTCTTGATCGAGAGCACACGCGGCGAGCACGCCGAGCTGGTCAAGGCTCTCGGCGAGAAGAACATCGAGGTCAAGACGCTTCTGGCGCCCAGGATCGACGGCTCGGGAGGAATCGGCGGCGACACGCTGCCCACCAACCTCGCCGAGCTTCAGCCCTACGACGCGGTCATCCTGGCCAACGTGCCCAAGGAGTCGTTCACCGAGTCGCAGCATCAGCTCCTGGCGTCGAACTGTCACGACATGGGGGCCGGCCTGATCATGCTCGGCGGTCGAGACAGCTTCGGCGCGGGGGGATGGATGAACACCCCGGTCGAGAAGGCCCTGCCGGTGGACATGCAGATCAAGGCCCTCAAGGTGCAGGGCATCGGCGCGATGGCGCTGATCATGCACGCCACGGAGATGCCCGAGGGCAACTACTGGCAGAAAGTCGTGGCGAAATCGGCCATCAACGCCCTGTCCAACTACGACTTCGTGGGCCTGGCCCACTTCGAGGGGACGGAGGCCTGGCTCTTCCCCATGCGGGCGATCGGCTCGGGCCGAAACAGCATGCTGCGGGCGATCGACCGGATGACGCCCGGCGACATGCCCGCCTTCGATCCCTTGCTCCAGATGGCCATGAGAGGGCTCAACGGCGTCCGGGACGCAATGAGCAAGCACATCGTCCTGATCAGCGACGGCGACCCAGCCCCTCCCTCGGGCGCGATCATGAGCCAGCTCGTCCAGAGCAAGATCACGGTGACGACGATCCTGATCACCTCGCACAGCAATGACCCCAATCTCCAGAGCGTGATGCGGGCCATTGCCCTGCGCACCAAGGGACGGTACTATTACGTGACCAATCCCCGGGCCTTGCCCCGGATTTATCAAAAGGAAGCACGGACGATCTCCCGGCCGCTCATCTTCGAGCAACAAACGCCGTGGGCGCCGCGGCTGAACAGTCCGATCACCGAGCCGGTGATGGGACTGGAGGGAGACCTGCCAGGCATCACCGGGCTCGTTCTCACATCGCCCAAGGAGAACGAGCTGGTCGAGCTGCCGATCCTTTCCCCTTTGCCCAAAGGCCAGGTCAATCCGGTTCTGGCGCACTGGACCTACGGGCTGGGCCGGTCGGTCGCCTTCACGTCCGACGCCGGCCGCCGCTGGGCCAAGGCCTGGCCCGACTGGGATCATTACGCGGGGTTCTGGTCGCAGGTGGTGCGGTGGGCCATGCGCCCAGCCGAGCGCGGCAACCTGACCCTCTCGGTCCGCCGCGAGGAAGGTCGCGTCAAGGTCGTGGTCGACGCGCTGGACAAGGACAGCCAGTTCCTCAACTTTCTCCAGATCCAGGGCAACGTGGTCGATCCCGACCTGAAGGTCGCTCCCATCGAGTTGGTCCAGACCGCGCCGGGACGGTACGAAGGGACCGTCGACAAGGCCGAGACCAGCGGCAACTACTTCGTCAACCTGGGCTATCGCGGTCCCGACAAGACCCAGGGCGTGGTCTCC
>JBMFUH010000092.1:0-12480 GCA_049966735.1 Isosphaeraceae bacterium | reverse complement strand
GGGACCGCGGTTGTGGTAAACCCAATCGAACCGCCGCGAGGTCTCGGCCGCCAGGTCGTCGAAGACGAGAAGGTAGTCGGGGGTCAGGCAGAGCAGACGCCGGTGGCGAACGCCGGGGTACGCCTCATCACACCGCGCCACCACGGCCGTGTATGGCCCGCTGGTGGCGAAGCATTCCAGCTTCCCGGCGGCTGGTTTCTGGGACCGGCCATCCACGAGCATGGCGTTGTGGCCGAGAGTCGCCTTGTACCAGCGGGTGTGAATCGGCAGCCGATACGCCTGGCTTTTCGCCCGGCCAGGATCGACTCCCAGCTCGCGGCCATAGCCGAACAGGACGAAGCTGAGCTTGTCGAGATGTCCGTGAAACCCACCGTAAGGGCCGAAGGTCAATGCGGCGGTCAGGCCTTTTTCTCCCTCCGTGCGGAGAATCGCGTGACCGGCGCTGGGGAAGAGCTTGCTGGCCTGTGCGCCGGGCCGGGGCGGCGGGCTCACCGTGCGGCCGAACATCACCGAGTCCCAGCTTGTCTGTCGCGGGAGGAAAGGAAGCATGGCGGGATCGCGGTAGGCGTGATAGGCGAACTCGAGCATCCGGGAAGCCTGGGAAACCGTTGTCCGTACGTCGTCGCCGAAGCGGGGCAGTGATCCGTCGGGCATCGCGTACTCGATCGGCACGGTAAACATCCTCTTGAGCGCCGGATGTCCCCACAGGTCAATCCCCAGACGCCGGGCGCCTTCCACGATCTTCACCATCGCCGCGAGGGTGTAAAAATGGTATCCCCAACTGTTTTCATACCACATTCCATCAGCCGAGACCGAGGTTCGCATCTGGAAGAGGAACCCGTTTGCCGGGTCCTCGATTGCCGTGCGGACCCATGCCAGATCGCCCAGGACGGCCCCGCCCCAGAGCATGGCCGCGTTGTGCCAGGTCTGCCAGTTGCTCTTGCCCGCCTTGTGCTTGGCGATGTTCTTGAGCATCGGCCGCAGCAACCCTTGGCGAATCACCCGGTGGTCTTCGGCGGAGAGCGACTTCGAGTCGCGGATCAGGTCATAAGCCGGCGCGATCTCCTCAGCCAGGGCTGACGCTTCATCGAGTGTCTGCTCGAAGAGACGTCCGCCAGACTTGCCCGCTTGCTTGCCGGTTTTGGCGCCGGAATCGTGGTAGAGATAGTCCCTGTAGCGCGAGCCATAGCCCACAAGGACCTGTGTGGCCAGAGCGGCGAATCTCTCGTCGCCGGTGATCGCGTAGGCCCAGGCAGCATCGGACATGACCCGGAGGTTGCGGTGATGGACGCGGGCGAAGATCACGTCGTCGTGGGGAGCGCCGGAATAGACGGTCTTGCAGCGGGGACACTAGTGGTGCGTCGCATCCACGGTTCTCAGGCCGATCTGGCACTTGTCACACTGGTACCACTGGTTGTGCTGGCCGCCGCGAGCCGGGAAGCTGATCGGCCGCCCCAGTTGTCTTCCGGCCGCGACGATGGCTCTCGCAACCGCCTCGTGCTCTCGCTCGCCGCCAGCGTGGGCCGCCTTGAGCCGGCCAAGTTCGTCAGGCGTGCAGGCGATCATCGGGTGTTTTTCGAGTTGTGGAAGCTCGATACGGGGCACGGTGAACCGTACGGTCTGGTCGGCAGTCGGAGGCGCCTGGCCAAAGGAAGCAGGATTGCGGATGCCGAAGAGAGCGCACACGGAGATAAGTGGTAAGAGCAGTTGCCGTTCCATTGGTGTTGCCTCAAAGGGATTGTTCCCGCGCGATCCAGGTCCTACCCTGGAGCCACCCGAGTCACGCTGGACCGATCGAGTCGCCGAGGACGATCATCATGAAGACCTTTCGAAAGAGTTGCACGCTTTTCGGGTTTCTCCTCCTGTGCTACGGAGTCGTTGGCGTTGCCTACGGCCAGGTTTCCTCGAAGCAGTTCGAGGCTCAGGCACTGCCGGCGCTGGACGTCGAAGAGTCGTACGACTTTCTCCGCCAGCTTACCGCAGGGCTTCCTCCGCGCCCTCGGGACCCCAACATACGTCCCCGCGCCGATGAGATCGAGATCGGCGAGGGCTGGAGCATCGAGATCGCCGTCGATGCTTCTCTTCCGCTGGTCACCGCGAGCGAGGAGTTGCAACGTTACTTGAAAGACGCGATGCACGTGCGGGTTGCGGTGAAACGCATGGCGCAACTCGGTGATTGGCGCAGAGGCCAGCGGGTCATCGTCGCGGCGGCTCGCTCCAAGATGCCTGGCTGCGGCGATCAACTGCAAGCCACCAAGGACTATCGGATTGTGGTCCGCGGCAACGCGATCGCCGTGTGCGGCTTCGATGACCGTGGGGCGATGTACGGCCTCTACAACTTGATCATGCGTTTCAACCTGCGGGAAGGCCCTTATCTGCCCAAGAATTTGAACACCAGCCGGCACAGCCTGTATCAGGCGCGCATGACCCTTTCGGGACTCGGCTGGATGGAGTGGCCCGAACGCTACCTGGCCACGCTGCCGCTTTACGGCTTCGACGCCATCCATTGCTCGATCTATCGCAATCCGAACAACGCGCCCGGCCCGGAACCGTACTGGGGCGACTCCGCGATGCGCAAGCACAAGCCCGGCGAGGTGAAAGCCTTGCTCCGTCGCGCGGCTCGCTTCGGCATCGATGTCTACGCGCCACTTCTTTACCAGTACACAGGCACACCGGAAAACGTCAACGGATTGCGCAAGCTGGTTCGCGAGGTCGTCACCGAGTTTCCCGAGATTCGCGGCTATGTGCTGCTGACCGAGGGATTCTTCTACAAGAAGTGGTTCGGCGCGGGCGGACAGGGCGATCAGGACCTGCGCGCCTGGGTGCGCGAGTGGGCCAAGGCCGTGGGCATTGCCGCCGACGAGGCGCACCAGGTCAACCCCAAGGTGGAAATTCTCCCTTGGGAATACAACGTCGCCTTCAGCCCGGACCAGGTCGAGACGAAGGCCTACGTCATGACCCAGTTGCCGGAATCCGTCATTCCTCTGCTGACTTTCGAAAACGGCAAGAGTTTTGAACTCGACGGTCAGAAGGGCTATTTGCGCGACTACGCGATCAACCAGGTCGGGCCGGCGGAGGTCACCCAGGCGCAACTGCGGGAAGCTCGGAAGCGCAACTTCCCCGCCGTCTACTCCAAGGCGGACACGTTTGCCAGTTGGCAATTCGGGACGTTCCCCTATCTGCCGTTCCCCTACCAGTGGTACGCTCGCTACAAGGCACTGGAGAACTGGAAGATCGTCGGGACGCTGGAGACGTGGAGCTATGGCTTCAAGCCGAACTGGGTTGCCGAGATGCGGGCCTGGTATGCCTGGAGCGATGCGCCGCCCCTGGACGATCTGCTCCGGCGGATCGCGCGGCGGGAGTTCGGCCCGGGCAATGAAGAGGCCGTGCTTGCAGCGTGGAAGCACTTCAGTGAAGCCATCCAGGTCTATCCCGACACCGGACCAAACTGGGGCAGTTGCAACGCCCTGGCCGCGCCGCTCTTCTTCACCAGACCCAAACCCCGCGCGATGACGCTCGACCACTCCTGGTCAGACCAGCGACTCTGGAGCGCTCAATCGCAATTGAATCCGTACTGGCCCTATGTGCCCAGCCGCCTCATCTTCTGGCCAGACTTCACCAACCGCCAGAACGCCGTACAAGGCTACATCGGATTCTTCACGATCCCCGTGTTCCAGAAGTATCTGAGATTGTCGGCGGACCGCATGGAGCAGGGGCTTCAGAGCTATCGCCAGGCCGCGCTGCACGCTCCCGAGGCGAAGCGGCAGCAGGCGTTTCGCGAGGTGCTGCTGGCCGAACAGTTGCAGCGGATGATCCGTAGCGAGTCCGCGATCATCGAATTTGAAGGTCTACGGTTGGCGCTGGCCCATTCGTCGGACATCGCGGCGCAGCGCGAGATCCTGCGAAAGATGACGGCCCTGTTGCGGGAAGAGCGCGAGCGAACGGTGTCGTCCTGGGAAACGGCACGCCGTGACTCGCGACTCGGTTACGAGTGGGAACAAGATTACATCTTCACGCCCGATACGATCGAAGAAAAGCTCAAACTGCTTGACGATACGCTCAAGCGCCAGATTCCGGACTATCGGCGACAGAACGGCCTGTAGTGGAGAGATGCTCATGTCCAAGCTCTTGTTCCATCACTTGAGGATGGGCGTCGTTGCGGCTGCTGCAAGTGGCAGAGTCTGCCTTGGGGCTGTCGTGTTGCTGACGACAGTCGTAGCTGCCGCCGGGGACTCGCCGCAGACCGGTGCTCCTCCTCGTGCCGAGCATCCGGGGCAGAAGCATCGGGCGCTTGCTCAGGACCCGAAGACCGTTTCGATGCGCGCCATCGACTCGACCTGGCCGGCGCCGCCGGGAGAGGAGAGCTGGAGGTTTGTCGAAGATCTGAAGAAGCCTCCGCCGTTCGTGCTGTTCTGGAAAGACGGAGCCGCGCCCCAACCGGGACAGGCCGATCTCCGCGGCGGCCTGACCTTGAAGCGCGGTTTCCCCGACGAGAAAGGTGTCTTGAACACAGCCTATGCGGATCTCGAGCGATTCCTCGCTTTCGCGAAGCTGGCCGGAGGAGGCGGGCTTCCCATCTCGATCGAGAAGGTCGCGACGGATACTCCGGAGGCCTACTCCATCCAGGTGTCGTCCGATGGTATCCGATTGCTGGCAGGCGACACCGAGGGCATCCGACGCGCGATCTTTCATCTGGAGGAGATGATTGCCACAGCGGACGGGCCGTTTCTCAGCCCGGGAGTGACTCGGAGGAAACCCTGGCTGAAACACCGCATCACACGGTGCTTCTTCGGACCGATCAAGCGTCCTCCGCTCAATCGCGACGAGCTGATGGATGACGTGGACTATTACCCGGACGAATATCTCAACCGTCTGGCGCACGAGGGCATGAACGGTTTGTGGTTGAGCGTCGAGTGGAAGGACATCACCAGGACCTCATTCCGGGAACCGAGCCCCGACATGGAGCGGCGGCTCACGAAGCTGCGGCGGACCGTCGAGAAGTGCGCCCGCTACGGAATCAAGGTGTGGCTCTACTCGAACGAACCGGAGGGCTTTTTCTCGCCGGACGATCCTATGCTCAAGGCGCATCCCGAGCTGGCCGGAGCGGGTTGGCCCTCCCGCCGCTACGTGTGTCCCAATTCCGCGGCCGGCCGACAGTTCATCTATGAATCAACCCGCTGGATCTTCTCCCACGTTCCGGGCTTGGGCGGCCTGATCAACATCTCGCTGGGCGAGCACGGCTCCTCCTGCCTTGACTCAGTGGGCGTCGAAGTGGAGCGACGACCGAACTGTCCCCGCTGCGCAAAGGTGCCCAACTGGCAGACCCTCGCCGCCGGCCAGGAGGCGATGGCGCGAGGAGTCAAGGACGGCGACCCCAGCGCGGAGTATATCTGCTGGCTCTACATGCCGTCGTGGAAGCCCCTGGCTCCCTGGGTCTACGAGCTTGGCGCCCACATGCCCAAGAACGTGACGTTGCAGGTGAACTTCGAGTCGGGAGCCGTCAAGTACCAGTTGGATCGACCGCGAGTGGGCGGTGACTACTGGTTGTCGTACGTCGGTCCATCCGATCGGTTTGCCCGGATCGCGGCACAGGCGGTCGCCCACGGGACGCCGATGTCCGCCAAGCTCCAGGTGGGATGCTCGCACGAGGCGGCGACCATCCCGTTCATGCCCGTGCCTTCCCTCCTTTACCGCAAGTACCGGCGAATGTCTGCCCTGAATGTCAGCACCGTCATGCAGTGCTGGTATTTCGGCAACTATCCCGGTGTGATGAATCGAACCGCGGGGCGGTTGGCGTTCGAGGACTTCTCGGGAACCGAAGACGACTTCCTCCGGGGGCTGGCGCGATCGGAATGGGGCCCACACGCGGACCTCGTCATACGAGCATGGAAACACTTCGCGGACGGCTTCCAGCAGTATCCGCTCTCGACGCGTTTCCAGTGGTGGGGGCCGATGCACGCGGCCCCCGTCTGGCCACTCCATCTGAAACCAGCGCTCAAGCCGCTCCAGCCCACGTGGCTGGTCGGCGGTCCCTGTGGCGACGCCATCGGTGAGGTTCTGGACAACCACACTCTCGCCGAGGCAGTCATTCTGACGCGGAACATGTCGGAGGAGTGGAACAAGGGTGTCGCCATCTTGAAATCACTCGAGCCTCACTTCCGGGGGAACCGCGAACGGCTGCTTGACATCGGGCTGGCGGAGGCGATCGGCATCCAGTTCGCCAGCGCACACAACATGCTGAGTTTTTACCTGATGCGCGGCCGTCTGTTCGATCTCCCGCCGGCGGATGCGTTAGGGCAGTTGGCGGCCATGGAGGCCATCGTCCGCCAGGAGATTCAGAACAGCCAGCGGTTGGATGTCCTTTGTGCCACCGATTCCCGCCTGGGATACCACAGCGAGGCGGAGCGGCACCAGTACTTCGGTGGGCGGTTGCAGTGGCGCGTCGCGGTGCTGAACGACCTGCTCGCGACGGAGTTCGTCGCATACCGGACTGCCTTCCAGGCGGGCAAACCGGTGTCGCGGTTCGCCGAAGGGCGCGCGGTGTACACCTGCGGTTCGGGATGGACCGATTGCAGGACGTATCGGTGGCAAGCGCAGTCCGACAACGACGGCCTCACGCTTCGCGTCGAGATGAAGGCCCCCAAGAAGGCTGGCTCGTTCACCGCGTACTTCTGCGATCCGTTCGTGACCTCGCATTTCTGGGAGATCAATTTCTCGACTTCCGGGGACGTGGCGGATTCCCGCGAAGTTGGCTTGCAGGCCGAACCCTATACGACGCCCGGGGGCGTACACGGCGTGACCTTGCACATTTCGTCGCCGGGGTTGCTGCTCCTCGATCCGTCGGGGCGTGCGTATGCCTTCAATCTCTTCAACAGCAGCCTCGTTGCGGACAACTGGCCCACGGGCCTGGACCAGCCGGGCCTCGGCACGTACCGCCTGGCCCTCGGCCGTTTCGACCCGCGGCGGATGGGATACCTGCGCATCTCTCCAGCCGAGTGAAGACGCGCCGAGCCAAAAACCGCTACGGTAACCGATCACGGGCCGAGGGCAACAAGCGTGTAGAAGGACATCGAGCGGCGAAGACACCTCCCAGGGCGCTTCGGGCGATCCGACCGAAGCGCGCGGTATTCGTCTCGCGAGAGTGAGCCTTTATGATCCTGCCGCTTATGCCACAGTTTTACTTAACCAAGTGATTTCAAAACTTGTCAAAATAATCATTCCAAAGACACTGTGGAGTCACGGCACCCACCCGCTGGCTTTGAGCCAGTTGACCGTAGCGGACAGGTTGACGAAGTAGTGAATGTCTCTTGGTGGGTCAAAGACTGGTCTAATTTCCGGGTGGATGGCTGTGGTCTTCGCCGTCGCGAAATCGCCCGTGTTTGAACTGACGAACACGCGACGGCCCGCGAAGCCGCCCACGAGCAGCGCGTCGACGAGGCCAACGGCGTGCTCCAGAATCGCCGCGTCTTTGGCCCCTTGGCCTCCCTTTCTCGCTGACTTGACACCGTTGATGATCCGGTCGATGGCGCGGCTCAACGCCTCGCCGTCCTTGTCCAGGAGGATGGAAGTGTCCAGAAGGTTCCTGGAAAGCGTTTTCAAGCGATCAGGTAGTGTCGCCAGGCCGGCCGGCAGCGGGCCAAGAGCAGGTAAACCCACAAAGGTGCGGGAGTCGGAGACAGCACCGACGCTGTTGACCGCGTTCTCACTGTCCTGGACGGCCTCCTCGATGTGAGCGCCCCACTCCGTGGGCGTCGGACAAGCGATGACCGGGTAAATCGTCGGCGGGGTGCGGTTCGCACCCGTCAGGACTTCCGTCGCGGCCTCCACATTCCCAGCGGCGTTCCGAAGTGGGGCACGGACGACATCGAGCAGAACGCAGGTGTCGAGAAAGACGACGGGGGCGACTGCTAACTTTACGCGGGCAGCAGCGGTGGCCATGTCTGGCATATCGGTCAGCTTCCACCGGCCTCGAAGTATTCGGCGAGCAAGGTGGCTTCCCGGACGAACCGCTCCGTCAAGGTGCGGGCATCCTCGGACGCCCAGCCGTTAGTGACGAACCAGTCCATCAACTCACCTTGATCGAAGGCAACGTCTTCCTGAGACGCGGTGACGAGGAACCTCCGCCAAGCGGCTTCCGAAGCTTCGGAAAGCGGGAGTCCTCCGCCGGTCGCAACGTCGCTGAAGGCAATTAAGTTAGCCATCGTCTTGGGCTGCACAATGCTGTTGGGACCGAGACGCGGGCGAGTGACCTTGAGGCCCAGGCTAGTTGCAGACGGGACGATCACGTTCTTGATAACATCGTCAACGACCGCCGCCACCTCGACAGGACCGGCACAGGGGGAGGCATCGATGAGGGAGTACGTCCCCCCGCGGACCCTCCGTTCAGACACGCGCTTCAAGCAAAGCAGAAGGCGCGGGCCGCCCTCGGGGCCGCCGACGAAGCAAAGTACCTTGTTCCTCTGGTAGGGGTGCCCGTTCACAGTCTTTTCCGCTTCCGCATCGCGATCGAAGCCCTTGCTCTTGAGCCTCACCTCAAGGTCTTCTAGCCACGAGGTGATCTGGTCGGCTTTCCCCTCGATGAGGATTCTCCGCCAGGATGCGATCAGATCGATTGCCTGGACGCCATCCATCTCAGGCTCCTTCGAGAGGGGTGCAAGTCGTAGCTCATCTTTACAGCCTTGATTCTCCTGCGCGCCGGATTTCCGGTCAAGCCGCAGGGGGCATTCATGCATCAGTCGCCTTGCGCGCTTCGGTCCGACAACACCGACGCTCCCTCTGGGATTGCCTCTGGCCTGATGGCGGCTGGAGATGCGATCGCTACAGCCTTGAATTCGGCTGGCCAATCCGAGATACCACAGAGAGCGTTCGATCCTGATGTCGGGACCCCACGGAGAAGTGAAACCAGGCGTCGTTTCGGAAAGGAACAGGTCCATGAATCGCTTGCGGATCATCTGCCTTCTCCTGATCGCACCCCCGTCCGTGCTGGGGCAGCTCACGGCGATCTCCGATCCTCAGGGCGAGATCGCCTTGGTTCGCTCGAGCGCTGCCGCCACCAAAGCAGAGGACAGCCCCAGCCGGTTCTGGTCTGTGGATGCGCTGACAAAGCTGCTGCCGGATGCGAAACCTCCGCGGGCCGACACGACGGTGAGTCTGGAAGCCGCACGCGGCGAAACAGTGAGCGGCCAGGCCGCCTTGCGCCCGGCTCAAGCCGCCAGGTCGGCGCGGGCCCAGGCCTCCGAGCTGCACAACGGTCAACACATCATCCCCTCCGCGTGCATCCGCCTTCAGTGGGTCCGCTCCATCAACGTCCAGCGCAACTCCCGAGGGGTGCCGCTGGACGAGCTGGTGGCGAAGGCCCCTTGTTCCTTGCCCGACCCGTTCTGGGACAGTGCCGAGATTGATGTGCCGGCCAGCATCACCCAGCCGCTCTGGATCGAAGTCGACGTACCGCGCGACGCGATGCCCGGAGACTACGCGGGAACCGTGGCCGTGCGGTGGGCGGGAGAGACGCTGACTCTCCCTTTGCGGTTGAAGGTCTGGGATTTCGAGATGCCGGCTGAGCGCCATCAGCAGGTCACCAACTGGTTCGCCTTTCCCGGCGCTGGTTTCAGCCCCGCGTGGGATAGCCCCGCGTTCTGGGACCTGGCAGCGCGGTTTGCGAAAATCATGGTCGCGCACCGCCAGACCTGTTTCCGGGCCGAGCTAAACTGGATCAAGACGACATATTCACCGCAGAGCGGATATCGATGCGACTTCCGCTTTCTGGACCACTGGGCCGAGACCTTTTTCGCGGCCGGGATGGAGCGCATGGAGCTGTTCCAGGCCGGCAGAACACAGGTTTCCGTGGACAACCCGGCAGCTGGGGTCATGCCGGCCAATCTTCCCGTGCAGGTCCAGGCGGCCGGCGCCAAGCTCACGCCCGAGGAGAAACTTCGAGGGATCCTCGGGCAGCTTGAGACCCATATTGCGTCCAAGGGTTGGAACCGACGGGTCATGCTGCATATCTCGGATGAACCATTCCTGCATAGCGTGCCGACGTACCGCGAGCTCGGCAAGCTCGTCCACCGCTTCGCACCGTCCGTCCGGGTGATCGAGGCGGTCGAGGCGACCGGTTTCGGCGATGCGATCGACGTGCTCGTTCCCAAACTCAACCACCTCGACCTCTGGCTTCCTTACTTCCAGAAGTCCCAGGCACAGGGGAAAGAGCTCTGGTTTTACACCTGCTGCCATCCGCTGGGGCGGTATCCCAACCGGTTCCTCGACCAGTCGCTCGTCAAGACGCGCGTACTGCACTGGATCTGTTATCTCTACGGGTTGAAGGGCTATCTGCACTGGGGACTCAATTACTTTGCCGAGGGCGTTGACCCCTACTCCGAAGAGGGAATCTCGCGAAACCTGCCGCTCGGCGACCGTGCCATCATGTATCCCGGCCGGGACGGGCCGGTCGGGTCGCTGCGATGGTCGGCGATGCGCGACGGGTTGCAGGATTACGAGTATCTCTGGGTGCTGGAGAGCCGGCTGGCCGCACTCAAGGCACGACTGGGCGAGAGCGCGGACTGGCTCGACCCGCGTCAGCGTCCCCTGGAACTCTGCCGCCGTGTCGTCACCTCGTTCTACCACCACACGCGCAATCCCGGCACCCTGCTGGCCGCTCGCCATGAAATTGCCCTGGAAATCGAGGACATGGCGCGTCGCCCGTTGCTCTATGTTCAGTCCGAACCCCGCGAGGGAACGGAGATCCCCGCCGGACCCCGCCTCATCAACGTCCGCGGCGTCACCGAACCGGGAGCGAAGGTGACGGTCAACGACGTTCCGGTGGCAGACGTGGCTGCTGACGGCACCTGCGCGGCCGCCTGCTTTCTCTCCGGTCCGACGGTGACTGTCAAGGTTTCAATGGGTGGCAAGACCTGTGTGGCCACGCGGACGTTCCGACTCGTGGAATGACTGGAAGAGCGCAGTCTCGGCCTCTGGTACACAGCTTCGAGGTGACATGTTTCAGGGAGCTTCACGATGAACGAATCGGCCCCAAAGCGACGACAGCGTCGCGATTTCTTGATCTCCGCGGCGGGAACGGCCGCGGGTCTGGCGGTGGGATCTCCAGGTTACGCCCTCGACGGTGGTGGGATCGGGAAGCTGCGGGTGGGCGAGGGGGTGGCCGACATCACTCCACCCCTGGGCATCGAGATGGGCGGCTTCCACCGCCCCCCGGGCCAGGAGCGACGCATCAAATCGATCCGGCAAAAGGCCGCGGTTCGGGTCCTGGTGGCACAGGTCGATGCGGTTCAGGTTGCCATCTGCTCGCTGGATGTCGCCGCAATCAGCCAGGACATGGCAGCGCGGGTGCAAAATGCCGTCAGCCGACAGACCGGCATCCCCGCCGCCCACGTCCGACTTTGCGCCACTCACACCCACAGCATGCCCGGCTTCTGCTTCCTCCGCCAATGGGGAGCTCTCCCTCGGGAGTTCATGGTCCTGGTCGAGAAGCGGACGGCCGAGGCGGTCTGCAAGGCCAAAGACGATCTCGCTCCGGCCGAGCTTGCCCTGGGCAAATGCCGCGTGACCGGCGGGAACCACAACCGAATCGTGAAGACCGCCCGGACCGACGACCAGTTCACCCCCCGTTCCACCGACCTTGAGAGCTGGCTCGACACGATGCTCCACGCCCTGCTGTTTCATCGTGCCGGCAAACGGACGCTCCTGTGGTACCACTTTTCAGCCCACGGGGTCTGTTTCGCCGACGAAGCGGCCGGCCCCGATTGGCCGGGCATGGTCGCCGAACGGGCCCGGCACAACGAGAAGCTGGAGCCCTCGTTTCTCCAGGGGCACTGCGGTGATGTGAACCCGGGCGACGGCAGTGATTGGCGAGGCCAGGCCGACCAGACCGTGGGAGCCATCTATCCCGCGCTCCAGCAGGCGATCAACTCCGCCACTCCGATCCGGGTCAATCGCCTGGATACCCTCCGGACGACGTTCCGCGTGCCGTTCGACATCGCCCTGATGCAACGCTGGCTTGAGCAATACCGCAGGGAACCCGCCAAGTGCGTCCGGGGGCCGTGGGTCGATGCCGGCTTCGCGGCGGACTGGTACCAGGGGAACGCCGGGCGGGATTTGAGCCAGAAAGCTCTGCCGAGCACGCTGAGCGCGGTGCGACTCGGGGAAGTGGGCCTGCTCTTTCATCCTGGCGAGCTTTTCAGTTTCTATGGGCTGGCGATCCGCCGCGACTCCCCGTTCCGTGACACACTGACAGTCGGCTACACGGACGGCTGCGTCGGCTATCTCTGCGATCCCAAGGCTTACCAGAGCGGCGCGTACGAAGCGTTCACCGTGCCCAAGATCCTCGACTATCCCCCGTTCACTCCCACCGCGGCACGGCAAATGACGAGCGCCGCCATCGGCATGCTGAAACGCGTCGCGACCTGAGCCGGCGCCCAGGCGACTCCAGTGCAGTCGGCCGGAAACGCTCTCGATGTCCAGGGAAAC
>JBMFUH010000091.1:0-12602 GCA_049966735.1 Isosphaeraceae bacterium | reverse complement strand
AGATCAGCCCTGACCCCATCAGCCTCGGCGTGTTGAGCCCAGGCGAGGGGGCGGAGGCGCTTGCCTCCGTGCGAAACATCGGTGCCCGTACCGTTGTCGTTGCACGTGTCGAGACAAGCTGCCCCTGCGTCCAGGTGAGCCAGTTGCCGATACGTCTCGGCGATGGGCAAACCGCGTCGTTGCGGATCCTATTCGATCCTTCAAAGGAGCCCGGCTTTTGTGGGGGATTGACCGTGCACGTTCGCGGGTATGGAGAGCGCTCTATCGTTTTTTGCACGCGCGTCAGCCTAACGGTGTCGGCTGCCAAACAGGGCGCACAGGGTGAGGAGGCCGATCCTCGGAGGCATCCATTGTGACAGAGATAGCGGATAGATCGTCGGCTCGCGGTGGTGCCGACAGCGGAGCGGACCCGACCCAGGCCGGCCCTCGGGGATGGTGGCCGACGAGCCCGGCGCTTCAGGGATTGCTTTTCACGAACATCGGTCTTGCCCTCTTCGTCGCATGGGCCATGATTAGGTTCGGTTCGGTGTCGTCGGGGCTTGCATTCGTCCAGGGCGACCGCTTGATTCCGAAAGGCATTCAGCAAGTACTCGGGCCATCGGAAGCTGGCAAGCAGCAAACGGTCACCTTTACCCTGAGGAATTTCTCAGCCGTCCCCATAAGCGTGATAGGATCAAGGGCAATGTGCACGTGCGTGCGCGTCCAGGGAGTGCCCTGTACCGTGCCGCCGTACGCCGAGCGGGACGTCGCGGTCGGGGTTCACGAAGATCCCCGCGCCACCGCCGTTGTGCAGGGGATAACCCTTTTCACAGACTACGGGCCCCAACCCGAATTGAATGTGTATCTGTCGCGCAGGAGGTGAGCGGTGGTCACAGAAAGGCCCCTCAGTGCAATGAGGTTTCCAACGCCACGCTCAATCGCCTCACTACCTCTTCAGAAGGAGATGTGCCTCTGGATGTTAGTCTCATGCGCGGGCGTCGCGATGGCCGTGCGCACCTTCTCTTCCGATGCCGGCGGCAATAGCTCGCCCTGTGTGGCAGTTGATCTGGGGACGAAGTCCTTTGGGGAAAAAGCCATTGGTCTTGAGTTCCCTGTGACGTTTGTGCTGAAAAACAATAGTTGCGTCCCGGTGGAGATTCTTGGTTCCGAGGACATGTGCACAACCACTGGGTGCCTGAAAACAAGGGGCCTCCCTTTCGAGATCGCCGCAAACGAAAGCCGCTCAATTGAGGTCGTGGTGCGCTCGTCGAGAAGTGGCTTATTTGATGCCTCCTTGATGATATACGCGGAGCGCAAAGGCATCCCAGGTCTTACGAGGGTCACGGTTCGTGTCCTTGGGCGCTTCACGGATGGTCTGCATTCCGACCAAACACCGAGAGCGGGCTAGCAGCCCCCAGTGGGCACCGGCGGAACTGGAGGGAAGTCCGCAAGACAACGACCTGCACGGTATCCTTCGTCGTTCTCCCCGGGTTTGTGTTTCCAACGACAGTGTCTTTTACCCCAACGGAGGTCCAATGAGAAGCCTTCTGAGTTTGTGTTCCTCCATTTGTGGTGCTGCTGGCTCTTTGCTCCTGATTCTGGTGGTGGCCTCGACGGCCCAGAACGCCCGTGCCGACGAGCCGTTGACCGGTGGTTGCGTGGCTTGTTCCGGGTGCAATCCGCCCAATCCATACGGCGATTGCACGGATAACGTTCCCAAGTGCGGGTTCTGCTTCTGCTACGGGATCCAATGCACGTGACGACTGACAGCGGTGCCAAGCGTCGTTGGCGTGGCCCGACCACACGGCGACCCTCGGGCCCCCAGCGTTCCTCCCGATCCAGACCCCAGGGCGAATGTCCGTAACGTATGATGTCGTAGAGTGGAAGTGTCACATGACCTATGCCCGCTTCCGCACGCGTTTACTGTGTGCGTGTTGGCTCTTGCCCCTATTCTTACCCACTTCCGTCCCGGCCCTCGCAGACAGCGATCTCGACCACCGGTTTAGGGCAGAATATCGTGAAGCGGCCGGCAAACTCCGGAGAGCCGCTGAGCGCTTCACGTGTGAGGGAACCTTCGAAATCAAGGAGATAGGGAAATTCAAAGGAAGGCTGCAGCACCGTGCATTGGCTGCGAGCGACGGCTCGCAACTCTCGGTCGAAGCCTACAAGTTGATGGGAGGAAACCCCGTCGATGCCACCGTCGTCTACTGTCTCACCAAGAACTATTTCTTTCAGCTCGAGCGGGACTCCCACGACGCCCCTTATGCTCTCAAGAACCTGGTCAAAGATCCAACCGCGATCGACAGTACCATGAGGTTCGCCCATTTCGATTTGATTGCAAAGGGGGCATTCGCCTTGGGGGGCGTTCCGTTCACGGAGATCTTGGACCAGCCCTCATTCTCCGTTACAGGTGTCACCGACGTCAGCGAACGACACGATGCGACGAGGGTCGAGGTTGGGTTCAAGTGCTCGGATTCTCAGGTCTGGATCCTCGGTGGAACGATCCGCTTAGCACCCTCCCTCGACTGGGCGCTCATCGACTATGATGTCGAAGTGTCCACGAACAGAGGCATGAGTAAAGGAATGGAGCGGGGCTCCAGGCTCCGCGGCAGTGTGGACTGTGTTCGCTGGCCCTCGGGCCATGTCTTTCCTCGATCCGGACAGTTTCGGTTCGTCCGCCCGACCGAGCCCTACGGGCCCGAGCCATTGAAGTACTTCAGTCTCGAGGAGGTTCAGTTCTTGGACGTTCCCCAGTCGCAGTTCAAGCTGAGCGCTTTCGGACTGCCCGATTCCGCCCTCGAACCTCCTCAAGTCGGCGGTCGAGGCTACCGGACCTGGTCCATCGCTGGGATCGGCCTTCTCCTGCTCGGCTTGGCAGGTGGTCTGCGTCTCATCCTAAGGAGGCTTGGCGGGAGGGGGAGCCGTCCGCGCCGTCCCGGCGAGCCCTGATCGAGGTGGGTCCCTCCCGCACCAGGCGCCCGGCTCACCTCCTCCTTGGCTCTGGGCACATCCAGAGGCATCTGAAACACTCGAATCCAGCGGTGCTCGGAGGTGCTACGGATGCGCTCCAAGTCACGAAACTGCTGCCCGATGAACTTGCCCTACGGGGCGCGAACCCCAGCGATCGTTGGGGAGCGCTCGATGTTGCCCCAGAGGGAAGTCCCGTCGCCTTACTGCACTGTCGACTTTTCTTTCCTCAGCCGCGCTGGGAATTCGCACGCCCGGCTGGCTCAACGGCTAATCGACCCGGAACCGGTAGCAGGCGATGCGGTAGGGTCCCGTCTCGCCCACGCTTCGGTCGTGCGGGATTCACCCTCATCGAGCTCCTCGTCGCCATTTCAATCATCTCCCTCCTGATCGGCCTCCTCCTCCCCGCCGTACAGGACGTCGGCTGGGGATCGGCCCGCAAGGCAGAGCCGACGATACTTACCAGCTCAGGCATGGCCTAGACTTGGAGCATGGACGCGAAACCGGGCCCATCCGTAGGTGCGGGAGAGATCGACAGGGTGAAGGCGGAGAATGACGAAGCTGGAGCGGAGTCGGAGTCCGACGGATCGGCCGTGGAGCGAAAGCCCTGGTCGGCGGAGGACTGGGCGGCCGTGGCGTGCTGGTTCACCCTGGCCCTGGCGGCGAGGCTGCCGTTTCTGGCGCGAAGCGAAGGAGCGCTGGACCACGACCAGTCGGTTGTCGGCCTGATGGCCCTCGATATCGCGGCCGGGCGGCGGTTGCCGATCTTCTTCGACGGCCAGCGGTACATGGGTGCCGTGGAGGCTTACGTCGCGGCCGTGTTCACCCGGTTGCTCGGTCACGCCCCGTCGACCGTTGCTCTGGCGCCCTTGCTCTTCTTCGCGCTTTTCGTCGCCGGTCAGTTCGGCGTCTGGCGGCTCTGGAAAGATCGGCGCACCGGTCATCTGGCAGCGTTGCTGACGCTCTTCGCAGCGCCGCTGTTGACGGTCTGGGGCTTCATTCCCCGCGGCGGCTACGTGGAGTCGCTGGCATGGGCGTTGCCGACCTTGGCGGTCTACCGCGTCGCGACCAGACCGAGCGCCGGGCCGCTTTCTCCCGCGAGACAGGCTGGCTGGGGCTTCTTGCTGGCGCTTGGGTACTTCATCAACCCGCTCTCGCAAATCGTTTACGTCACGCTCGCCGTCGACTGGACCTTCGGCTGCCACGGCGACGACCTGCGGCAACGGCGCGCGCGGACGTGGCACTGGCTCGATCGCCCGGGCGCTCCGCTCATCTGGCTGGCCGCGGGGCTTGTCTGGCTCTCGGTCGTCGCCGCGTTCACGCACGTCGATCCGCGCAACACGCTTTCGGACAGTCCGTACGTCTTCTGCGCGGGGCTGGCGTCTGGTCCCTGGGACGCGGTGCTGGGCGGGGCCGGCGCCGGCTTGTTGCTGGCGATCTCGGCCTGGTGGACGCGGTTTCCTCAGCGGCTCTACCGGGCACTCGTCAAGCGGCCGTGGTTTCTCCTCGGGATGCTGGTGGCGCTGTCTCCTTTCGTGCTGCATTTCGTGCTGGTTCGCGTCGGAGTGGTCGAGCCGGCGAAGATGCTCCCTGTCTGGCCCCGTGCCCCCTGGAAGGCCTGGCCCAACATCCGGAACCTGGTGGGGTCCGCTGGCGTTCTGATCGGGTCTGGGCCGGTTGCGATCGACACAGTCATCAACGGCCAAGGGCTTGCGTTGCCATCCCGGCGGCTGCCGCGACTCGCGGGCCTGCTCGACCGCGTTTCACCACTCTTGATCGCGATCGTGGTGGTGCTCCTGATGCGTATTGCCTGGTCCGAGCGGGGCCGACTCGCTCGCCTGGCCGCGCTCCGGGGGATGGGGCCGTCCGGCCCAGTCGCGCTGACGCTCTTGTACCTGACGGCCGCGCTCGGGTTGTACCTACTGCAAGGGACCTGTCCCGACTCGTCGTCGGTGCGCTATCTCGTCTCGGTCTGGGTGGCCTTGCCGGGACTGCTTGCCGTGGGAATTCTGGCGCTGCCGGCGCGTCGGGCCTGGCCTGTCGCGGCTCTGCTGGTAATCCCGTGGGGGCTCGCTCAGTGGTCGCTCTTGGCCGACATGGACCGCGACTGTCCAGTCCGGCCGCTGGCCGACGAGCTAGAGCGGCGCGGCTGCCGGGTCGTGGTCACGACGACGCCCCAGGCCTTGATCGTGGCGAACCTGTCGCATGGGAACGTCGGGGCAGTGGAGTATCGACCAATCTGGAACAGGCTGGGCAAGCGCTATCTCGGGCGGCTCACTGCGGGCTCACCCGTCCTCTGCGTCACGGACAGGCTGTTTCCCTGGGCCTTCGGCGGGCGGGACAAGTGGGACCAGGATCAGGACCTGGAGAAACACCTGCGCGGACTGGCCCGACGCCACCCGGGACACGTCCGGCACGCGGGAACCGTGGCGACGTTCGACCTCTGGGAAGTGGACCTGCCGCTGCCGGAGATTTTGGCTCTCGAAACCGACGAGCAACGATCAAGCTCGGGGCCCTCGCTGGCTGCGAGCAGATCGACGGACGGGAAGTGAATCGGCAGACGTCCTCTTCGGACTCACAATCTCGGAGCCGGCGACTCAGCCACGCAGATACGCCAGGCTGGGGTGGTTGAGGATCTCAAACGGCTGGACGAGGGGGGCGAGGTTTTCGCCACGCTGGGCGATGTGCCGCTCGGCGATCGGGCCGAGCCGGCCGGAGGCCGCGGACAGGTAGGTCACGCGGGCGGGGTTGATTCCCATGAGCCGCGCACAGGTGGCGTCGACCGCCGGCAGGTTGGCGCCCATGACCAGAAGGCCGCAGTTCTTGGCGGTTCCCATGATCGGCCCGTCTCCCTCCATGCCGATGATGCCGTCGACGATGGCCAGGTGGGGCTTGACCGCGGCGTTGATGTCGAGGATCGACTCGGGAATTCCCGCGTGATGGAGCACGTTCTTGGGCCAGCCGTAGCAGACACCCGGCATCACGCCGAACAGGTTCTTGAGCGACAACGTGACCCCGGCCCAGTGGTGCGTCTTCATCTTGGGCATGGACACGATCAGGTCGGCCCGGCGCAGGGTCTCGGGAAGGTAGAACTCACGCAGCCGGGTGAAGCCCAGAAGATTGGGCACGGTGAAGACGTCGTCGTGGTTGAGGTCGATGAATTCAATCTTCGAGTCCGCCAGCACCGAGCCCAGTCCCGATTCATCGAGCACGTACTGCGAGTCGCGACAGTGGCCCTGCCCCTCGGCCACCAACACCTCGCGCGCCTGCCAGCGGCGGAAGACTTCGGCGGCAGCGCGGACGACGGCGGGATGAGTGTTGATCTGAGGCTCCTCATGCACGGGCTCGACGAGGTTGGGCTTGAGCAAGACCGACTTTCCCCTGACGGTCGCCGGACCGAAGCCAATTTCCGCCAGGCCGTGGCGGATGAGGGTCTCGAGATCGTCGGTGTAGAACCCCGCCTGGCCGATGAAGACCGAGGCGCGCAGGGAAGACTCATCCAGGTCGTGGGCCGCCTTCAGGCCCAGTCCCGCCGCCGCCGTCGCGCCGGCCGTCGTGAGAAAGGTGCGTCGCTTCATGGCAGCGGTTTCCCCGTGAGGACGTCTGGTTCTCCGCCGGCCAGCGCCAGGAGGCCCAAGCCGGCCGTGATGTCGCGTCGGCCGCCGTGACGAGCAAACGATCGGGCCAGCCAGGCGTCCGCCTCGGCCGGGCAAGCGTTCCAGGCGCGCAGGCCGAGCACGCCCCAGGCCGTGGAGCACGGGGCATCAATCCCGGGCAAAACCTGGCGCAGATAGCGCAGGGCCGGGTCCACGGCGCGGGGACACTTGTTCGCGCGGCGCGCGGCCAGCGCCAGAAGGGCCATTGCGGTCGGTTCGGGATGGGGCCGCAGCGCCCGGCCGAAGACCGACTTGTTGCCGTAATTCCAGCCGCCCGAGTGCAGGGCGCGGTCCAGGATCAGCTTGATTCCTTCTTCGACCCGGGGATGATCTCCCAGCCCCTGGCGATCGAGCGCGATGATCGCCAACGCGGTCGGTTCTAGCCAGGAGTGGGTTCCGTCGACCCAGGGCCAGCCCAGGAGCGACTGGTCGTCGCCCACGATCATCCGGTTCAGGACTTGGTCGGCATCGACCGGGGCTCCCTTTTCCTGGAGCAGCCAGGCGGAGGCTTTCTGGCAAGCCCGCAGATGCACGTCGAGGGCCTTCCAGAGCAGCAGGCAATAGGGAGTGGCCCAGCCCGGATGGGGCAATCCGGGTGAGACTCCGATCGAGCCGTCGGCCTGCTGCAATTGCCGCAGCCAGTCGGCCCCCCGGTTGATCGCCTCGAGTTCGGCATGAAGCACCCGGCCAGGGTTATTCGTAGGGTCCGCTGTGCGGACCGGGGGCAGCGGCTGGGGATCGGTCCGCACAGCGGTCCCTCCAGGTGGGAAGGGCAGCGGCTGGGGATCGGTCCGCACAGCGGTCCCTCCAGGTGGGAAGGGCAGCGGCTGGGGATCGGTCCGCACAGCGGTCCCTCCAGGTGGGATACAAGAGGCGAAGGAATCCGTCGCCATGTGCTTAGAGAGAGACAAGCGCCGGCTGCTCCAGAGACCCAGGCAGCACAGGGCCGTCGCTTCCGAGGTCGGGCCGCGGTCAGCGCGATAGCCCCATGCTCCCGTACGGTCGCGCAACCGCAAGAGGACAGATCGTGTCGCTTCCAGCCACTGGCTCATGATCGTGGAGGGTTTCCCTTGAAGCGGTGCGGCAACGGGGCGAGACGGGGGCCTGCCCGCACCTGTCACAGGAAGTTTGTCTCAAGCCTAGAACAAAAGAAGAAGAGAGGGAGAAATAGAGCGGCGTCGCTCTGGAGCAACGCATGCGGCGGGACGGGCTCGCTGTTTTGACAGGGGCCGCGACAGTGACCTAGGGTTCCATTGATGCTGATGACAACAACTCGGATGGAGCGTTTCCAGGCCGAACAGAAGTCATCGAGGCCCTTGACCACCAGATACACCGACTCTCTCTGGTGACGCAGCATCAACCACGATTTACCCCATGTTTCGTCGAGTGCAAAGAAGGAGTCCTCCCATGTGTAGCCTGATGACGAAGGTCCAGCGGTTCCTGACCAGTGAAGATGGCCCGACGGCCGTCGAGTACGCAGTCATGCTGGCTTTGATCCTGGTTGCTTGCATCACGATCGTGAGATCCCTGGGAACGAGCATCAGCGGCACGTTCAGCACGGTGAACAGCGCCGTTTCCGCCTCGTGACCCACTCGCGTGACGACCCGGACGTTCGTCCGCGGTTCTGCGGCCGTCGCTCAATTCGAACTCGGTGCAACGTGGGTGGAGCAACGGGACCGGTCCCGGTGCTTCACCCTCCGTTCGTTTTTGTTCATGACAGTCGGTTTTCGGAGTGCGCGCGATGGGTCATGGATTGCATGGACCTGAATTTGACAGACCCTGGGATACGACCCAAGTTACTGGTGGGCGGACCGGGTGAGAACCGGCCTAAATGACCTTGCACGGTTTGGGGAGGGCGAGCCTCCTGGCGAGCCAGTCCAGAATACAGCTCGGCAAGAGCCTCGCTCTCCCGGAATCACGAAAGGCCATCTGGTGGCCGTCCCGGAAAGAAGCGTTCGAGAGTCCAAGCAGAGCAGGGGAGGCGGTGATGTCCGAGGTGCCCGCTGTGGTGGTCTGGTTGGTTTCGGCGGTGCTGGTCGAGGCCGCGGTGATTGATGGTTTGCACCTTCGCGTGCCGAACTGGCTCACCTACCATTTCGTTCTGGGCGGTCTGCTCTATGCGGGCTGGTCTGGCGGGTATCCGGCTGTGATCTGGTCGCTGGCCGGAGCGGGGGTGGGTCTGATTTCACTGCTGCCTCTTTATGCCATTGGCGGTATGGGCGCGGGGGATGTCAAGCTGATGGCCGGTTTGGGCGCCTGGATGGGTCCGGCGATCACGCTCCGGGCGTTCGTGGGCACCGCGCTCGCGGGGGGGGTGATCGGCCTGGCGATGATCATTGCGTCGAGAGACGTCATCAAGCACTGGGCAACGTTCCAGACGATCGCCCACGAGATCCTCACCATTCGCGATCCCGTGAAGCTGGCCGAGCGTGCCGGCGAGCGCAAGAAAACCATGATGCTTCTTCCTTACGGCATCCCGATCGCCCTGGGTTCCATTGCCTGCTTCGGGTGGATGCGACTGTTCTTTTGAAATCGGGTCGCGGGCCTCCAGACATGTGAGGGCGTGCCTCCAGAGCGTCGGGCCGCGCGACCGGTCAAGGCTCGGGTGGAAAGAGAGCGAGTCCGATGAATGGCAGATCGCTGGGTGTCTTGCTCATTGCGGTCGTTCTGGGGCTGGGCGCCATGTTCTTGACCTCGCGGTTCATGAGCAAGCCGGTGGTCGCGGAAGAGACCCAGGATGTTGTCGTCGCCGCGCGCGATTTCAAGGAGGAAGAGATCCTCAAGCCAGACATGCTCAAGCTAGAGCGCATGCCAACCAAGGTCGTTCCCCCCGGTTCGTTTGCCGCGCTCAAGGACGTTGAAGATCGCTGGGTCAAAAACCCGATGCTGGAGGGAGAGCCGATCATCGAGCGGAAACTCGGTCCCAAGGGAACGCCTCCAGGGCTTGTCTCGGTCATTCCCAAGGGAATGCGAGCCTTCGCGGTCGAGGTCAACGAGCAGTCCGGCGTCTCGGGTTTCATTCTCCCGGGCCATCATGTCGACGTGGTACGGTACGAGACGGGCGATAACAACCGTCGCCATCCGGGAGAGACCATCCTCCAGGACATCCTGGTGCTGGCCTCGGGGCAGACCTTCACTCGTTCCGACGAGAAGTCGCTGCCCACGCATACCGTCACGCTGGCCGTCACGCCCGAGCAGGTGGGCGTCCTGGTCGCGGCCAAGGCCAAGGGAGCACTCAACCTTTCCCTGCGCGGAGTCAACGACCACGAGGTCGTCGCCCAGCCCAAGCCCCAGCCACCACAAAACGACGAGGAGAAAGCACGGCGGATCAAGCTCGAAAAAGAACTGGCCGACGTCAAGCTGGCGCAGGCGAAGAGCACGGAGGGCATGGCCAAGCTCGAGAAAGCCTTGAAGGAAGCCCAATCCGCGCTGGCCCGCAAGATGGCCGAGCCGCCGCCTCCTCCTCCCGCTCCCAAGTCTGTCGAACCGCGCGGCGTCAGGATTTACCGGCCCCTCCTAGGGAAGAAAAACGGGGAGAATCCCGAACTCGTGGGTTACAGCGAAGCGGACAGGGTCGAAATAGCCCGGAGAGCTAGGAGCGGGAGAACCGAAGGCGGGGCCGAGCCCAGGTTCACCCTTACGCCGGATACGCCGGCATCAGGTGGTAATGTGCGGGAAACCGACGAGGACCGGGCGGAGCCCAGAGGCTTTGGCTTCGGCGGTCCGGCGATAACCGAGGCGGTCTCGCGGACTCGAGGTGACACGACCAGGACACCCTGAGACAGGCCCTTTTTTCAAGCGGGCGCCACCGCGCCTTCGGATCGGAGGGTAAGAGCCACAACCCATGAACCGCTCATGAACCGCTGTCCCTCGAGGATGCTGGGCAGACGAGATCACCATCGCACGAGTAGCTGACCCATGATGGAAGTGATAAGAGTCGTCCTGGTTGATCCAAGCGAGGAATCGCGGCGGACGCTGCAGCGGTTGCTGGGCGCCCTCGGCTCTCTCTGGATTGCCGAGGTCTTCACCGGCTACCAGGAAGCCGCGAACCGGATCGCGGAGATCGCCCCCGACCTTTGCCTGGTCAACCTCGACTCGGATCCGGGTCAGGCTCTCGAGCTGATCGGCAACCTGTGCCGGACCAATCCCGACGCCATTGTCTTGCCGGCCAGCACCAACTGCGACAGCACGCTCATTCTCAAGGCGATCCGCGCGGGGGCCCGCGAGTTCCTCACCCTGCCCACCGAGGCAGGCGAGTTGATGGAGATCGTCAGGCGGCTCTGCCGCGGCCGCGACGATTCTCTGACCTCCTCGGTCAAGGGCCCGCAGATCATCGCCGTGACCGGCGCGGCCGGAGGTGTCGGCAGCACCACGCTGGCAGTCAATCTGGCCGCCACTTTCGCCGCAAACCGTAATCAGGAAGCGATCCTCCTCGACTTCGACCTGATGTTCGGCTCGGTGGACGCCTGCCTGGACGTCAACCCGGACAATACCCTCTCGACGGTGGTCCAGAACTTCGATCGCCTGGACCTGACTCTGCTCAAACGGTCCATGACCCGCCACGGTTCCGGACTCTTCGTGCTTCCCCGCCCGCTTGCCCTGGAAGACGTGGCCAAGATCGACCCGGAGACGCTGAAGCGGCTGCTGGGGCTCTTGCGCGCGGCCTTTCCCAGCGTGGTCATCGACACGAGCAAGGGCTTGCAGTCGTCCGACCTGGTGGCCTTCGAGATGGCTGATGTGATTCTCATGGTGATCCTGCTGGATCTCACCTGTCTGAGAAACACGGCGCGGCTGCTCTCGCTCTTTCAGCAGTTCGATGGAATGGCTCAGCGGGTCAAGCTGGTTGTCAACCGGGCCGGCTCGTCGGAGTCGGAAATCAGCCTGAAGAAGGCCGAGGAAACACTGAAACTGCCAATCTCCTGGCAGATCCCCTATGCCGTCAAGCCGTTCCAGAACGCGCGAATCCGGGGAATGCCGCTGGGTGACGTCGCGCCCGGAACCCGCCCTCATCAGGCACTCCTGGAGATCGCCCGGGCGCTGCGCCCGGATTCCGCCGCGGATGCGGAGAAGCCACGAAGAGGGCTGTTTGCCGCGTTCTTTTGAGTTTTCGCCAAGCCCCAGGAGTCGTCTGCCATGTTGCGAGGTCTGGGACGCAATCCCTTCGGTCCAAGAAGTCCCTTCCCTGGGAGCCCGTCAACCCCCCAGGAGGGCGGCACGTCTGCTCTCGACGAGCCAGGGCTCGCCACGGCAGTGGCCTCTCCCGCCAGCGCCCCGCCCCAGGCGTCGCGGCGGTCCGAACCGGTCAAGGAAGTTGACCCGGCCGTCGAGCAATATGAAACGCTCAAACGGCACATTCACATGCAGCTCGTCGACCGGCTCGACATGAACCGCGTCAGCGAGATGGACCCGAAGACGCTGCGCAACGACATCCGGGGGATCGTCGAGCAGCTTTGCGACACCGAAAACCCCCTCCTGAACCGCAACGAGAGGCAGCGGCTGGTCAACGAGATTCTCGACGAGACCTTCGGCTTCGGCCCGCTGGAACTGTTGCTCAAGGACGACAAGATCGGCGACATCATGATCAACGGGCCCAAGAAGATCTTCATCGAGAAAGGAGGGCGGATCGAGAAGTCGGACGTCGTCTTCCGCGACAACGAACACCTGCTCCAGATCATCGACCGGATCGTCTCGCGGGTCGGCCGGCGGGTGGACGAGACCTCGCCCATGGTCGACGCCCGGCTCCCCAACGGCTCCCGGTTCAACGCCATCATCCCCCCGTTGGCTCTCGACGGCCCCGTGGTCACCATCCGCATGTTCGGCTCGCACCCTCTCTCCAAGGACGACCTGCTCAAGTTCAAGGCCTTCACGCCGGAGATGCTCCAGCTCATGGAGGGGGCCATGAAGGCCCGGCTGAACATCGTCATCTCGGGAGGAACCGGCTCGGGCAAGACGACGCTCCTCAACACGCTCTCCAGCTTCATCCAGTCCGACCACCGCGTG